>DASUQG010000077.1:0-6400 GCA_036280695.1 Thermoleophilaceae bacterium | reverse complement strand
ATCGAGGATCAGGAGCCCGAGGCCCCTGCGGCGCAGGTGGCGCTGCACCTGGCCGAGGTTGAAGGCGGCGCGCTCGTGCATCAGAGCCCAGTTCTCGCAATAGCCGGGGAGCGGCGCGCCCGTCTCGTTGTGCTTCGTGCGGTAGGAGAGGTTCACTCGGATACTGGGTCCAAAGCGATGCACGTCGACCAGCCCGGCACGCCGATGAGCGGGGGTTCCGGCCTCCCTCGGTGCGAGCTGTTCGGCGCCCGCGCCGGTCGCAGGCTTGGCCGGCGGCCGCACCGTCGATTCCCGCGCGGGCCGCCTCCTGACGAACACCCGCTGAGCCACGCCCCGGAGGGTCTCAGTGCCGTAGTCGTGCGACGGGTTCCCGTCGGTGAGCACGGCCATCGAGATCCGCGTGGGGCCGCGCTCGAAAAGAGCCGCCTCGTGCACGAGCTGCCCGGCTCCGGTTTCGCGCCAGCCGCCCTTGAAGAAGGTCCTGAAGCCGACCGCAAGCGAGTAGCGCGAGAAGCCCCAGCGCTGGTAGCTCACGATCGACGACAGCAGACCGCGCGCGTATGGGCGCGAGGCCCTCGGCACCAGGCGGTCGATGCGGTTGAACAAGCGCGCCTGGTCCTCGGCGCTGAACTGGGCGTTTCCCCAGTAGCCGGCCACCGAGAAGCTCCTCATCCCGGCTAGCCGGGCGAGCCGGTAGAGCGCGGCATCGCCGACTCGGTAGTAGATCGTGTCGGCGGCGTCGTTCGAGGAAACCGTGATCATCGGGCCGAGCGAGGCGCGCTCGCCCGCATCGGGCGCGCGACTGCCGATGCCGCGCAGGTACGCCACCAGCAGCATGGCCTTCACCAGGCTCGCGCTCACGTAGGTGCGCTGCGGGGCGAACCCGTGGAAGCGGCCCCAGGAGTCGACCAGCGCCCACGAGTTGACGCCGCCGCGCGAGCGCAGCCAGCTCTGGGCCGCGCGCATCCGCCGGATCGGCGGGAAGCGGGCCGGGAGGGCGCGGCGGCTCATCGTGCAGCCACGGCCGGGGCGCACCCTGACCGCCACCTCGGTGAGCCCGCCCGAGAGGATCCGCACCGGACGCGCGCAGCGGTCAGTGGGCGGGTCGAGGAGGTCGCAGTCGCCCGCGCACGGCCGCTGGTAGCTGACCACGCGGTAGCGGCCCGGCGGCAGCTTCCGGCGCATGCGGAAACGGGGTCTGTGCTGAACGCGTCGCCTCACGGCGAGCGCGCCGCTCGCGGTACGCACCCGCACGAAGGAGACCGTGCCCTCCTCGTAGAGCGGGGCGCCCTTCGGAAACGCCTGCCGGAAATCGAGTGTGCCGGGCGCGGCGTCGGCTCCCGCAGGCAGCGCGAGGAACGCAACCACGACGGCTGTGCCGTACCGGACGCGCACGACCGGGCATGGTACGGGTGCCCGTATCGACGGCGCAACGAAGCGCTCGTAGCCTGGACGCATCAACACACTGATCCGGAACATCCTGGACGCCCGCACATACAGGCGCATCCTCTACCTGCTGCTCGCGCTGCCGCTCGGCGTAGCGGAGTTTGCGTTCCTCGTCACGGCCATCTCCTTTGGCTTCGGGACGGCGGTCACCCTGATCGGCATCCCGGTGCTGATCGGGACCGTCTTCGCGTGGCGCTGGCTCGCCGAGCTCGAGCGCCGCCTGATCGGCGCCCTGGTGGGGATCGAGATCCCGAGCCCCTACCGGCCCGACCCGCCCGGCGCGCGCTGGTGGAGGCGCTTCACGGCCCGGCTGGCGGACCCCGCCACCTGGAAGGACCTCGCGTTCCTGCTGCTCCAGCTCCCGCTCGGCGTCCTGTCGTTCACGGTCACGGTCGCGGTGCTGGCGGTCGGGCTCGGGACGCTCGCGGAGCCCCTGTACTACTGGGTGGCGACCGACGCCGACTGGCTCGGGTGGATCCAGGTGGACAGCCTCGCTGCGGCAATCGCGCTGATGCCGCTTGGCGCGCTGATACTGCTCGTGGGAATCCCCGGGCTGGGCGCGCTCGGCCGGCTGTACGGCTGGCTGGCGGCGCAGCTGCTCGGCTCGAACGCCGACCCGCAGCTAACCGCGCAGGTGAGCGAGCTCGAGGGCGCGCGCTCGCGCATCATCGCCGCGGCGGACGCCGAACGGCGGCGCATCGAGCGCGACCTCCACGACGGCGCCCAACAGCGGCTGGTGGCGCTCGCACTGAACCTGCGCATGGCCGAGCAGCGCGCCGAGGCGGGAGACCCCTCCGCAGCCGACCTCGTGCGCCAGGCGGGCGAGGAGGCCAACCTCGCGCTCAAGGAGCTGCGCGACCTGGCCCGCGGGATCCACCCGGCGATCCTCACCAACCGCGGACTGCCGGCAGCCTTGGAGGACCTCGCCTCACGGGCCACGCTGCCGGTGGACGTGGTGGCCGCGCCGGACGAGCGCCTCCCGGGCGCGGTCGAGGCCGCGGCGTACTTCGTGGTGTCGGAGTGCCTGGCCAACATCGGTAAGCACGCGAACGCCGAGACGGCCACCGTGGCGGTGAGCGTCCATGACGGCCGTGTCACGGTTGAGGTGAGCGACGACGGCGTGGGCGGCGCCGCGCTCGACGGCGGCTCGGGCATCCAGGGCCTTGCCGACCGCGTGGGCGCCCTCAGCGGCTCGCTGGCCGTGGACAGCCCGCCGGGCGCGGGCACCACTGTGACCGCGGTGATCCCGCTCACCGACGCCGAGGCCGTGGCGGTCGAGCCCGGCTCGCAGCTGGGCGCCATCCGGGTGCTGCCGCCAGCCGAGGCCGAGGCGCTCCAGCGCTCGCGGCTCCACAACCTCTGGATCCGCATAGGCGCGCTCGGCATCGTGGCGGGCGTGCTCGTGACGATCTGGGCGCTCACAGGCCCCGACCTGCCGTGGATCGTGTGGCCGCTGCTCGGGATCGGCCTGATCGCCGGGCTCGACGTCTGGCGCGTCTACTCGACGCCGCCGCTCCAGGAGACCGAGCTCACGGGCGCGGAGGACCGCGCCGCCTCGCTGCGCAAGCTGGTGGAGCGGCGCCGCTTGCGCCACTATGCGGGCGCACTCGTGATCCTCAACGTCTTCATCGTCGGCGTCTGGCTGGCGTCCGGCAGCACCTACTTCTGGCCCGCCTGGGTAATGCTCGGCTCGGCACTGGCGGTCGCGCTCAAGGCGCTGCCGCGCCCGGCTCGCGCGCACCGCAGCCTGCTCGGGGAGTACCACTAGCGTTGGCCGGCCCCGCCCTTATCGCCGTCGACGAGGATCCGGAGGCGCTGCGGGACGTCCTGCGAGAGCTGCGCGACCGCTACGCGCGGCACTACACCGTCATGTGCACGCGATCGCCGCAGGAGGCGCTCGCCCGCCTGGAGGAGCTTGCGAGTGGCGGCGAGCAGGTGGCCCTGGTGCTCGCGGCACAGTGGCTGTCCGGGATGACCGGGAGCGAGCTGCTGGAGCAGGCTCGTCACCTCCATCCGCACGCGAAGCGCGGCCTGCTGATCCCGTGGGGCGGATGGGGGCACCGCGAAACGGGCGAGGCGATCTTCGACTCGATTGCCCACGGTCGCATCGACCAGTACGTGCTCAGGCCGTCGGTGTCGCCGGACGAGCTCTTCCATCAGGCGATCTCGGGCCTGCTGCTCGACTGGGCGGAGGCTCAACGCGCATCGCCGTACACGATCCACGTGGTCGGCGAATCCTGGTCCGGCAGGGCCTACGAGCTCAGGGCGCTGCTCGGGCGCTGCGCGATTCCGCACTCGTTCTGCCTTGCCGACACGACGGATGGACGCGCCCTGGTTGCCGGGGCCGGCGAGGACGCGAAGCTCCCGTTGGTCGTCTTTCCCGACGGCACGGTCCTGACGGATCCCAGCAACGCCGAGCTCGCAAGCGCGGCCGGCTCGCCGGTGAACCCGGAGCGCACGGACTTCGACCTCGTGATCGTGGGCGCCGGACCTGCCGGTCTGTCGGCAGCGGTCTACGGCGCCTCGGAGGGGTTCAGCACGCTGGTCGTCGACGAAGGCGGGCTCGGCGGCCAGGCCACCTCGAGCTCGCTGATTCGCAACTACCTCGGCTTTCCGCGCGGCGTGAGCGGCCGCCGCCTGGCCCGGAGTGCGTACGAGCAGGCGTGGGTCTTCGGCGCCAACTTCGCGTTCATGCAGACGGTCGTCGACGTGGGGCGCGAGGGCGACGAGCTGTTCGTGTTCCTCTCCGAGAGCGGTCGCGTGCGCGCCCGGGCCGTGATCCTCGCCACGGGCGTGAGCTACCGCCGCCTCGGCGTTCCGGAGCTCGAGGCACTCAACGGCGCGGGCGTGTTCTACGGGGGCCCGGCTTCCGAGGCGCCCTCGATGGCCGGCGAGCACGTCTACGTCCTGGGCGGCGCGAACTCGGCTGGGCAGGTTGCGCTGCACCTCGCTCGCTACGCCCGGAGCGTCACACTCGTGGCGCGAGCGCGGTCGCTCGGCGAGGGCATGTCGCACTACCTCGTACGCCAGGTGGAGGCCACGCCGAAGGTCGAGGTCCGCCTGGGGACCGAGGTGGTCGGCGGCGGCGGCGACAGCTGGCTCAGGCACCTGGTGCTTCGCGATTGCGCGAACGGAGGCGAGGAGACCGTGGAGGCCGGCGGTCTCTTCCCCATGATCGGCGCGCGCCCGCACACGCGATGGCTGCCGGCTGGGATTGACCGGGACGAGCAGGGCTTCGTCCTCACGGGAACGGATCTGCACGACGATGCCTGGCCGCTCGACCGCAGACCCTTCCTGCTCGAGACGAGCATGCCGCGAGTGTTCGCGGCCGGCGACGCGCGCCACGGTTCGGTGAAGCGAGTGGCCTCCGCCGTTGGAGAGGGATCGGTCGCGATCCAGCTTCTCCACCGGCTGTTCGAGGCCGACCGGCTACATCCGCGCGGCCGTCCTCAGCACGCCGACGTGCCGCGCTAGTGCCCCCAGCCCACGGGCTCCTCGTGGCGCAAGCTCTCCTCGCCGCTCTCGCCGGTGCGGATGCGCAGTGACTGCTCGACCGGGTACACGAACACGCGGCCGTCGCCGATCTCGCCCGTGCGCGCCGCGCTCGCGATCGCCTCGACCGCGCTGTCGACGATGTCCGATGGGACCACCGACTCGACCTTGATCTTCGGCAACAGCGAGATGTTCGCCCGCACGCCGCGGTATTGCTCCGTGTAGCCCTTCTGGCGGCCGCAGCCGACCACTTCGCTCACCGTGAGGCCGGAAACGCCGAGTTGGTCGAGCGCGTCCTGCACGTCCTGGAGTCGCTCGTGGCGGATGATCGCCTCGATCTTCTTCATCTTCCTAGCCCTCCTGAGCCCGGGTGGTAACCGGCATCGTCACGGGCTGCGGCCTGCGCGGAGGCCAGCCCTGGGGCATCGTCGGCGGACGGTACTCGGAGCCCGGCACCGGCATAAACGCCTCCGGGTAGCCCCACATGCCGTGCTCGACGATGTCGAGCCCATACCGCTCCTCCTCGGGCGCCACACGCAGGCCGTGGGTCTTCTTGATTGCCCAGAAGACCAGGTAGCTCACCGTGAACACGGTGGCGAAGGCCGCCGCCACGCCGAGCGCCTGCACGCCCAGCTGGTGGAACGAGCCGGTGTAGAACAGGCCGCCGTCGCCGATCGCGTTCAGCTCCGCCAGCCGCGGGCTCGTGAACAGGCCGCACGCCAGCGTGCCCCAGATGCCCGCGATGCCGTGCGCTGAGAGGGCGCCCACCGGATCGTCGAGCTTGTGGTCGATCGCGATGATCGCGCCCACCACGACCACGCCGGCCACGAGGCCGATGATCGGGGCGGCCCAGTACTCCACGTAGCCAGAGGGCGCGGTGATAGCCACCAGGCCGGCGATCGCGCCGTTCGCGCTCATGCCGATGTCGAACTTCTTCGTGATCAGGTAGCTGGTGAGCATCGCGCCGAGCACACCCATGGCGGCGCCGAGCTGAGTCACGACGACCACGTCGGCGAAGCGCACGCCGATCGCGCCGAGCGTCGAGCCCGCGTTGAAGCCGAACCAGCCGAACCAGAGAATCAACACCGCCAGGCCCACGAGCGGCATGTTGTGGCCGGGGATCGCGTTCGGCTTGCCGTCCTCGCCGTACTTGCCGTGACGCGGGCCGAGCAGGAGCAGCGCCGCGAGGGCGCCCGTGGCGCCGATCAGGTGCACGACGGTCGAGCCGGCAAAGTCCTGCATGCCGAAGTTGGCCTGGAGCCAGCCGCCGCCGAAGATCCAGTGGCTCATCACCGGATAGATCAGCGCGGAGAACACCACGGCGTAGATCAGGTAGGCGCCGAACTTGATGCGCTCGATGGTGGTGCCCCACACGATCGCGAGCGACACGGCGCAGAAGACGAACTGGAAGAAGAACTTCGCTGGAACCGCCGCCTGCGAGAACTCCATCGCCGGGAACATC
>DASUQG010000076.1:0-4163 GCA_036280695.1 Thermoleophilaceae bacterium | reverse complement strand
GATGCCCGCGTACTTCAGCCGCAGCGCCATCTCCTCGGCGCGCGTGCCCGTGCAGGTGACCCGCCGGGCGCGCCCGGCGAGCACCTCGAAGTCGGCGTCCCAGATCCACGACACGTCGCGGCCGTCCGCGATGTTGTCGTTGAGCGCCATCCAGAGGTCGAGCTCGCCGGCTTCGAGCGTGAGCGTGCGCAGGACCTCGTTGGCACCGGCGGGGTTCTTGATCAGCAGGATCGAGAGCTGGCGTCCGTCGACCGCGATCGTCTCCACGCGCCCGAAGGCGCCCCCGAAGCCCTCCAGCGCCTCGCCGATGGTGGCGAGCGGCACACCCAGCTCCAGCGCCGTCGCTGCGGCGGCCACCGCGTTGTAGACGTTGTAGAGGCCGGGGAGCGGGAGCCGCAGCTCGATCTCCCCGCTCGGCGTGCGGAGCGTGATGCGCGAGCCCTCCATTCCCTCCAGCTCCACGCGCGTCGCGGCCACGCCGGGCTCGGGGCGGGCGCGACCGCAGTTGGGACAGCGGTAGCGGCCGAGGTGCCCCAGGTAGATCGTCTCGTACTCGTAGGCGTGCCCGCAGTTGCGGCAGTGCTTCGAGTCGGCCGCGTGCTGCATCCCCGGAAGAGCCTGGGAGTCGTCCTCCACGCCGAAGTAGGTCACGCCGCTGCGCTCGCGGCCGAGGTCGGCCACCAGGGGGTCGTCGGCGTTCAGCACGAAGCCCGCGAGGCCGTCGAGCTCGCCCACGAGCTCCGCCCAGCGGTCCGCGAGCAGCTCGAGCTCGCCGTAGCGGTCGAGCTGGTCGCGGAACAGGTTGGAGAGCAGCAGCAGCCTGGGGTTCACGTCGCGCGCCACGGCTGGGAGCCAGGCCTCGTCCACCTCGAAGAGCCCCAGCTGCCCGGGTTCGCGCCCGGCGTCGAGGAGCGCCGTGGCCACTCCCCAGGACATGTTCGAGCCGGCGCGGTTGTGGACCACGGGCCTGCCTGCGCGCTCGAGCGCGGCGGCGATCATCGCGGCGGTGGTGGTCTTGCCGTTCGTGGCCGAGACGAGCACCGAGCCCGCTTCGAGCTCACGCGACATGCGCCGCAGCGCGCTCGGCGACGCCTTCAACAACAGGCGCCCGGGGACGGTGGTGCCGCCGCTGCGGCCCACGCGGCGGCTTGTCGCCCGTGCCAGCCGGGCGAGCAGACGGGCGAGCCGGAACATCAGGACGGCGTGATGACGCGCAGGCAGCGGCGCTCGACGCGCATCATCGCGGGGGTGGCGCCGATCGGGTCGCCGTCGGCGTAGATGACGAAGGGGCGGTCCGATGTCACCTCAATCTCCTCGCCGCGCAGGAACTGGACGTGCTCGGAGTCGACGTGCGCGGCCCTGAACACCTTCGGCAGCTCGATCAGGCAGCGCAGCTTCGACGTCTCCTTGGTGAGCATCACGTCGAGCTTGCCGTCGTCGAGCTCGGCGTGGGGGAGGATGAACATGCCGCCGCCGTAGGCCTTGGAGTTGCCCACGGCCACGGAATACCCGGTGAAGGTGTGGGGCTCGCCGTCGACCGTGACCGTGAACGTGGCCGGCTTCCAGGCGACGAGCGCTCGCAGGGCGGCGTACACGTAGACGGCGTTGCCCCTCACGAGCTTGGCCTCGTTGGCGATCCGGTTGGCGTCGGAGTCGAAGCCGAAGCTCGCGATGCCCATGAAGGGAGTGCCCTCCACGTTCGCCACGTCGAGCAGGCGTTCGCTGCCCTCGACGGCCACGCGGCTCGCCTCGGTTGGATCGGTCGGGACGCCGAGCACGCGCGCGAGGTCGTTGCCGCGGCCGCTGGGGATCAGGGCGAGGGCGCTGTCGGTGCCCTTGAGCGCGCCCGCCAGCGGGCGCAGCAGGCCGTCCCCGCCGAGGGCCACCACCGTCTCGCCTTCCTGGGCCGCCCTGCCGGCCTCCTCGTAGGCGTGGTCGATGCTGCGCGTGGTCACGGTCCGGTGGCTTGCCCCGAGCGAGTCGAGCGCGGCGTGCACCTTCGGAAGGGCGTCCAGGGCGCGGCCGCCGGCCGAGGCGGGGTTCACGAGCAGCGCGAACCGGCGAACATCCCGGGCGCCGCCGGCCCCGGCGCGCGGCCGCCCGCCGGCCGGGCTCTCGCCGCCGGCCGCCGCCCGCGGCTCCGCGCCGCTCACCCGGCGGCCGCCGCTGCGCGCGCCCGTTCCGCTGCGGCCCGCCCGCGCTCCGCTCCGCGCAGGTGCGGCGCGAGGTCCACCTTCTGGATCTGGGCCCGCGAGACCAGCTCGTCGCCGAGCAGCCGCTCGGCGTGCGGCTCCTCGAGGTCGTTCGGGTCGAGCGTGAGCAGCACGTCCTGCTGGACGCTGTGCCAGCCTGGCTCGTCCGTGACCTGCTCCGATGCCACCAAGAGCTGCCCGGGGCGCGCCAGCCAGTGCAGCTCGAAGAGCCCGAGCCGGTAGGCGAAGAGCTTGTCCCCGTCGGAGAACAGGACGTTGAGCCCGCTGAACGGCGAGCACTCGACGACGGTGCGCATCGTGGCTCTGAGGCTCTCCACCGGCCGCGCGGGATCGAAGTCGTGCATCAGCCTGTTGAACAGGTGCTCGGAATCGGTGTCGCCCTCGGGCTGGCGCATGCCGGGGTCGAGCAGACGCGGGTAGCGCACGATCGTGCCGTTGTGGCCGAGGGTGTAGTTGCCCAGGCGGAAGGGATGCGTGTTCTCGAGGCTGAGCGCGCCCATCGTGGCGCGACGCACGTGCACGTTGAAGATGCGGCCGCGCAGCTCCGTGGCTTTCACGAACCCGTCGTCGGTGTGGGCCGCGTCCGGGAAGCGCATGAGCTGCGGCTGCCCGCCGCCCGGGCGCTCGTGCACGGCCATGCCCCAGCCCGAGTCATGCTCCTCGGACTGGCGGATCAGCGGATTCTTGGCTTCCAGCAGCTCGTGCCGGATCGAAACCGGGTCCGCGGCGACGCAGCCGAACACTCGGCACATAGGCGGATGATGCTATCGAGGGGGCGAATCTCCCTCCGCGCGGGCTTCGACTCGCATGAGCACCAAGGAGCAGCAGCCCAGGCGGATCTGGTGGGCACGGCCCGGCAAGCTCTGCGGGCTCGAGCGGCCGGGGGGAGGGGGGAGGAGCCATCGCGCCGAGCGCCGGGACGCCGAGATCGCCTACCTGCTCGGCAAGGGCGTGCGAATGTGCATCTCGACGATGGCCTCGCGTCACAACCTCGGCGCATACGAGTCGGCGGGACTCCAGTGGCATCACGTGCCCGTGGAGTCGGCCGCGCGCGGCGCAGAGGCGCTGGAGGAGCTGCTTCCGCTGCTGCGGCGCGAGCTCCGGCGCCGCGGAGCGGTCGCTCTGCACGGGAACCGGCACACCGACTTCGTGGCCGCGGTGTGCGCGGCCCACCTTCACGAGGCGCGCGGGGTCGACCCCGCGGACGCCCTCGCCCGGGCGGCGACGGCCGGCCTCACGGTGAACGGCTACACGTGCGCGCTGCTGGGCGTGGAGCCGGCGGAGGTGGACCTGCGGATGCGGACGCCCTAAGGGCTTGAACGGCAGCACCGAGGATGTTCTCGGCGCGGGTGGCAGAAAAGCGGTGCGGAAAACGCAACGATTTTCTGCCACCTGAGCTCAGGCGAGCAGCAGCTCGGCCAGGTTCTCGGTCACCGCCACGGGCTCAGGCTCGAACCCGTTCAGTGCCTCGCGCTTCGTGCCGCCGCTCAGGACCAGGGCCGCATCCAGCTGGGCGGCTGCGGCGGCCGACAGGTCCGTGTCCACGCGGTCGCCCACCACCAGCGTGCGCCCCTCCCCGAGCCGGTCGAGGGCCGTGAACAGCAGCTGCGGCTCCGGCTTTCCCACGATCTCCGCGGTCCGGCCGCTCGCGACCTCGACCGCGGCCAGGATCGCTCCGGTTCCGGGCCAGAGGCCGTCGGGCTGCGGGTAGGTGGGATCGCGGGCGGTGGCGAGGAAGTCCGCGCCCCGGCGCACCGCCAGCGATCCGACTCGCAGGTCGTTGTAGACCAGCTCGTCGGTGCCGCCGACCACCACGACCTCGGCACGGGATGCGAGGTCGGTGCCGTTGAGGATCTTCAGGCCCGCTTCGGCCACGTGGCGCCGCAGCGCCTCGGTTCCGATCACGAAGGCGGTCCGGCCCGAGCGCGTCTCCGCGAGCAGGTGCTGCAC
>DASUQG010000075.1:0-3012 GCA_036280695.1 Thermoleophilaceae bacterium | reverse complement strand
GGTGGGCGGCGAGCTCGTGACCGCGCTCGCGGAGGCCACCAGCGCGCAGCTGCTCCCGGTGGACTCCGAGCACTCGGCGCTCCACCAGCTGATCGCGGGCGAGCGGCCGGGCACCGTCGACCGGCTCGTGCTCACCGCCAGCGGCGGGCCGTTCCGCGGCCGCACCGACCTCGAGTCGGTCACCCGCGAGGAGGCGCTCGCCCACCCGACCAGGGACATGGGCGGCAAGATCACGATCGACTCGGCCACCCTGATGAACAAGGGCCTCGAGCTGATCGAGGCGCACCACCTGTTCGGCCTGCCCTACGAGCGCATCGACGTGGTGGTGCACCCGCAGTCGATCATCCACGCGATGGTGCACCTGAACGACGGGGCGTCGCTGGCGCACCTCGGCTACCCGGACATGCGCGTTCCGATCTCGTATGCGCTGAACCACCCGGACCGCGTCGACGTGCCGGTGCGATCGCTCGACCTGGTGGAGCTTGGTGCCCTGACCTTCGAAGCCCCCGACCTGGACGCGTTCCCGTGCCTGCGGCTTGCACGGGAGGCCGCCGAGGCCGGCGGCACCGCGCCGTGCGTCCTCAACGCGGCGAACGAGGTGGCGGTGCACGCGTTCCTCGCGGGCAACCTGTCCTTCACGGGCATCGCGCGGGTGATCGAGTCGACGCTCTACGAGCTTCCGGCCCAGCCGGTGCGGCACTTCTCGGACCTCTACGCGGCCGACGCGGAGGCGCGCGAGGTGGCGAGGGGAGTGGCCGCGTGACGTTCCTCAGCTTCCTCCTCGCCTTCATCGGTTTCGCGCTGCTCGTGATCCTCCACGAGCTCGGCCATTTCAGCGCCGCCAAGGCGGTCGGCATGCGGGTGGAGAAGTTCTCGCTGTTCTTCCCGCCGACCATGTGGAGCAAGAAGGTGGGGGAGACCGAGTACGCGATCGGCTCGATCCCCGCGGGCGGCTACGTGAAGATCAGCGGGATGAACCCGGACGAGGACCTCCCCGACGAGGTCCGCGACCGGGCCTACCACGCACAGCCGGTCTGGAAGCGGATCGTGGTCATCGCAGCGGGGCCGGCGGTGAACCTGGTGCTGGCGTTCGTGCTGCTGCTCCTGTTCTGGTGGGCGATCGGGATCCCGGAGCCCACGCGGACGGTGGATCAGATCGAGAAGGGCTATCCGGCTGCGGGCGTGCTCGAGCCCGGAGATCGGGTGGTTTCGGTGGACGGCAAGCGCGGGTCGCCCGGCGAGCTGTCGGACCGGATCAACTCGCACGGATGCCCGGGGCCGAAGGACGCATGGAAGGAGGGTTGCCGCGCCGCCGAGCCGGTGACCCTCACGGTGGACCGCGATGGCCGGGAGCGCAGCTTCGAGCTCACGCCGAAATATGACCCGACCGCCGACGAGGGCGGCCGCATGCGCGTCGGCTTCGGCTACGTGCCCGGGCCGCGCGACGCCCTGCCCGTCGGTCAGGCACTCGACATCAGTGCCGATCAGTTCTGGTTCATCACCAGGAGCACGCTGGAGCTGCCCGCGCGCCTGATCGACCCCGTGCAGCGCAAGGAGATCTCCGGGGTGGTCGGCTCCTACGAGACGACCCGCCAGGTGATCCTCGTGGACGTCGAGCGGGTCATCCAGATCCTCGCGATCATCTCGCTCTCACTGGCGATCGTAAACCTGTTCCCGTTCCTGCCACTGGACGGCGGCCACATCTTCTGGGCGATCGTGGAGAAGGTGCGCGGCAAGCCGGTGCCCCTGCGGGTGATGGAACGCGCCGGAGTGGTGGGCTTCATGCTCGTGATCCTGATCTTCCTGATCGGGCTGTCGAACGACATCGACCGCCTGAGCGGCGAGGGCTTCCGCGTGCGCTGAGCCGCCGCGTGGCGGCCGGCGAACGGCAGCGCCGAGGGCTCGCACCGCCAGGTGGCAGAAAAACGTTGCGCTTTCCGCCACGTTTTTCTTCCACCTGAGCCGGGCCGCCGGTTAGATTGCGGCAATGCCAGTAAGCGAGGAGCAGCGGGCCGGGCGGCCCGCCGGGCTTCAGGCGGCCACGGTGGCGGAGGCCTTCCAGGTGACCGCGCAGGCTCATCCCGACCGCTGCGCGCTGCGCACGAAGGGGGACGAGTTCTCGATCACCTGGCGTGAGTACGCCGACAAGGTGCGCGCCACGGCCGCGGGGCTTGCGGGCCTCGGGCTCGAGCGCGGCGCGACGATCGCGCTCATGCTCACGAACCGCCCCGAGTTCCACTGGTTCGATGCCGCCGCCCTGCACCTCGGCGCCACGCCGTTCTCCGTCTACAACACCTACACGGCCGAGCAGATCCAGTACCAGGTGGACGACGCCGAGGTGCGGATCGTGGTGACCGAAAGGGCGTTCGAGGACCGCGTCCGGGAGCTGACGAACGTGGACCACATGATCTTCGTCGACGACGAGAGCGCCGACCCAGTCGAGGCCCACGCCCCTCAGAGCTTCGACTTCGACGCGGCATGGCGCGCCGTGGAGCCCGACGACCTGCTCACCCTGATCTACACGTCGGGTACGACGGGCCCGCCGAAGGGCGTGCAGCTCACGCACTCGAACGTCGTTGCGGCGATCAACGGCTTCGACCAGATCATCAACTTCCCGGACGAGGGCCGCGTGATCTCGTGGCTACCGATGGCACATATAGCCGAGCGGGCCTCGTCGCATTACCTGCCGATGTTCGTGGCCTTCTCCACGACCTGCTGCCCGGACCCGCGCCAGGTGGCGGCCTACCTGCCGGAGGTGCGCCCGAGCTGGTTCTTCGCCGTCCCGCGCATCTGGGAGAAGCTGAAGGCCGCGATCGAGGCCGGCATCGAGGCGGAGCAGGACCCGGCGAAGAAGCAGGCCACGCAGTGGGCGCTCGACGTCGGCCTGCGCAAGGTGCGCGGGGACGACGTGGCGGAGGAGCACGCGAAGGCAGACGAGCTCGTGCTGTCCAAGATCCGCGCCGGGCTGGGACTGGACCAGATTGAGTCCGTGAACGTGGGCGCCGCGCCCAC
>DASUQG010000074.1:0-14745 GCA_036280695.1 Thermoleophilaceae bacterium | reverse complement strand
GGGTTCATCCGCTCCTCCCAGTTCTGGTAGTCGCGGTTCTCGATCCACATCGCCACGGGGCTGCCCAGCGTGCGCCCGTGACGGACGCCCGCAACCACCCGCGCGCGGTCCTTCTCGATCTTCATGCGCCCGCCGCGGCCGTGCCCGAGCTGGCGCCGGGCGAGGTCGCGGTCGATGTCCTCGGGGCGCAGCTCGAGGCCGGCCGGAAGGCCCTCGACGATCGCGGTGAGCCCCGGTCCGTGGGATTCGCCCGCTGTTACGAAGCGCAACGACATGGCGCCCACACCCTACTTATGAGGGTGCGGGCGCCAGGTTGGAGGAGGGACTGCTGGAGGTGCTAGCTGAAGGGCTTCCAGTCGTGACAGGTGCGCGAGTTCGGGTTAGGCGCGCACGGGTTGAAGGCGTTGATGCCGTGCGGGTCGTTGCCAGCGCCCGGGTCGAGGTCGACGCTCGGGTAGACGTTGCCGCCGCACAGGAACCCACCGTCCCCGTCGAGGTCCTTCTTGACCTCGTAGATCTCGGAGATGTTGTTCCAGTCGTCGTTGTCCTGGTCGTCCTCGCCGTCGAGCAGCAGGTCGCCATCGACGTCGGGGTCGGCCATGTCGAGCTCCGCGAAGGGGCGGGCGCCGAAGGCCCCGAACTCCTGCCCGCAGGTCAGCTTCGGCCACGGCTCGGCCTTCATGGCGTCCTGGGAGTAGAAGCCCACCCACCAGACGGGCCGGCCCGGGCCGCGTGCGGACTCGAGGAAGTTGGCGATGCCGTCGGCGTCCGCGTCACGCTCGTCGTCGCGCCACGGACCGTCGCTGTGGAGGTCGTACGTGGCCGGGAAGGCGTAGGGCGGCGCGGCAAGGCCGAAGGCCGGGCCGGTCCAGCTCGGCGCCGCCGGCGCCACGCTGGCACGGCTGTACTTCGTGCCGTCGCTGTAGCCGAGCGCGGACTCCCAGTCGAGGCCGCCGGCCTTGCTCATGTCCAGAGCGCTGCCGGTGATGCGCCAGGCGCGGTACTCCTCGAGCGTCGTCAGGCCGTCGCCGTCGAAGTCGATGGCGCTGAACTTACCGTCGCTCGAGCCGTCAGACGGGTCGAGGGCGTTCGGGAAGGGCTTCTCGCCCGGGTACGGCACGGCCTTGACGTTGAGGTCCTTGGCCGACCAGTACTCCCAGCCGTCCGACATCTGGTCCTTGTCGGTGTCCGCGAGGCAGGGGTCCGTGCCGATCGAGAGCTCGAGGCTGTTCGCCAGGAGGTCGCCGTCGTGGTCCGCGCTGCTGTTGCAGACGGTCAGCGTGCCGCCGCCGCCACCGCCACCGCCACCACCGTCGCCGTCGCCGGCGCCGGTCACGACCGGCGACAGCCGGCGCGTGGTGAACCTGCTGAACTTGCGGGCGCTCAGCACGCGCAGCTTCAGGCGCGTCGGGCGCTGCCTGCTGCCGGAGACGCGCAGGAGGCGCGAGACAGCGGCCGGTACCCGCACGACGAGCTTCTTCGTGGTCGCCCGGCGCGGCTTCGCGAACGCCGTGCGGCCGGTGGGACCGCGGAAGATCAGGGTGTTGCGCAGGCGCTGCGACTTGAAGTGGAGCCCGCGGACCGTCAGCAGGTTGCCGACGCTGACCCGCATCGGCGTGACGCGGGTGATCTTCGGCTCAGGCGCGGTCGCGGCGAACGCGGCCGGCACGGCCACCAGGGCCGCAGAGAGCGCAAGCAAGCAGATGAAGAGAAGACGGCGCATGCCCATACCCCTATCGACGGTCCTGATGATCGTTTGAGTTTGCGTCGCCGCCGTTGGACACGGTCACGAGGTCGGCGAGCGGTGAAAGAAAGCGGCGGCTGGCAACTGGCGAGCCGATCGCCGCGCGGGCGGTCTTGCCCCGACGGCTGCTCGCGGAGGCGCTGCCGCCCACCTTCACCTTCCGGATCTCGTCGATCCGGAGGGTGTAGGAGTCGCCATCCTCGTTTGTGAACTCGTGCTCCGAGCCCGCTCCGATGTAGAGGAACGCGCACTCGCGGGCGCGAGGCTTGCAGCGGCCCTCGCCCGCGGCCTGGAGCGTCGAGTCGACGAGGAAGACCGCGTTGCCGGCGTTGGCCGAGACGCCCAGGAAGAGGAGCAGAGGCGAAGACTCGCTCGGGAGCATCTCGAGGCGCTCCATGCTCTTGATGTGGCGCTTGCGGCCGTTTGCCGTGAAGGTCACGTCGACCACGTAGCGGAACTGGGTGGTGGTCGGGGTGCCGCCGCCGGTCGAGCCGGTGTCGCCGCCGCCGCCGCCGGTGGAGCCGGTGTCGCCCCCGCCCGTCGAGCCGGTGTCGCCGCCGGTCGAGCCGTCGCCGGAGCCGCCGTCGTCGCCTGCCGAGCCGCCGCTCACCGTGGAGGGGGCGCCTCCCGCGTCCTCACGCGCCGCCTTCTCGATCTTCGCCGGCGGCCGGAACGGGTTGCTGGGGTCGAAGGTGTCGAGCGACGAGCCCCGCGACTCGTCGGCCTCGGTCAGCTTGACGCTGGCGAGCGCCTTCAGGTCCTTGGGATCGGGCGCCGTGCGGGCTGCCTTCACCGGCGCCGCGGACGGCGTCTCAGAGGACTTCGAGAGCACCACGGGAGCCGCGACGAGCGCCAGCAGGAGCACTGCGGCCACCGGCCACATGCGCTTCTCCTGGAGGTCGTGCCACAGGTCTAGGAGGAAGATCTTCATCGTGATCCTCTAGGGGGTCGCAGTCGCGGTCGGGGCTGGGGTGGAACTGGGCGGCGTGGTCGTCGGCGTCGTCTCTGTCCCCGGCGCCGCCGGCGCAGGGCCCTGGGGCGTGGCGCCCGCTGTGGTGCCCTCGGTCTTCGGCGAGAGGTAGACGGTGGCCGTGACCTCGGCCCGGATCCGGGGGAAGAGCTCCGGCTCGCTCGCGAACCGCACACCCTCCACGGTGATCAGGCGGCCGCTCACCAGCACGTTGTTGTTGGCGACCCGGACGAAGCGCTTGATGTCGTGGAAGAAGTCCGCGAGGCTGAAGAAGTTGCCGACGAACTCGAGCTCGAGCGGCACAGTCTCGAGACCGGCAGGGTTGGCCGCGGGCGCGCCCGTGGTGCTCGGCGCGGCTCCGCCGCCGACCGGCAGTCCGCCGCCTCCGGTGGAGGTCGAGGTCTGGGTGTCCACGCCCGACTGGGTCGCAGCGTCCGAGGCCTGGGCAGCGTCCTGCGCGGTGTTGTTCGCGCTTTCGACGGCGCTTCCGGGAGCGGTCTGCGCCGGGGCGCCTCCGGCATCGGCGGCCGGCGTCGCGCCATCGGCCGGCGGCGTGCTGCCGTCGGCGGGCGTCGTGGCCTCGCCCTCGGTGCCCGTCGGGGCCGGCGCGGCGGTCACAACCGGCGTGCGGGGGCCGGTCCCCATGCGGGTGAACCGGATCCCGGTCCCCGCGGCGGCACGGTCGATCTGCACGATCAGGCTCGGCATGTCCACGCCTGCGGGAATGGCCTTGCCCAGGCGAACGATCTCCGTGTAGTCCGAGGCGAAGTCGGTCTGAGCGTTCTTGGCCGCCTCGGCCTGGCTGCGCGCGGCGTCGAGCCGCTCGGTCTGCTCGGCCACTTCCTTCGAGGCCTTGGCCGCCTGCTCGCGCTTCGGCGCCATCAGGAGGAACCAGTAGACGGCGATCACGAGCACGGGAAGGATCACCAGGGCAATCTTGCGATCGCGCTCCGTCAGGTTCATGACCCACCTCCGAGCGACGCGGGCACGCGCGTCTCGCCGCGCGGGGCCTCGGTGGCCGGCTCGGTGACCGCGAAGCTCACGGTCACGTCGAACGTGTAGTAGCTGCCGCAGCTGTCCGCGGTGACCTCACCCTGCTGGCCGACCTCGGTGCTCGACTGGTTCAGGACCACGTCGGTGACGCGGTGCAGCTGCCGCAGGCGCACCATCATCCTGGCCACATCGGCCTGGTTCGGGGTGCAACCAGTGAGGGTGGCGCTCGGTCCAGCGGGCGCCGCCGTCGTGGTCGAGGCCTCGGCCGTGTCGCCTCCCGCGGCCCCGCCGGCCACGGACGCGTCCGCGGCCTGGAGCCAGCTTCCGGCCGGCATGGCGCGCGAGAGCTCGCGCATCATGCGCTCCCAGTCGAAGCGCGTCTCGGCGATCGTGCTGACCGACGCGAGCCGCGTCTGCTTGATCTGGGCGAAGTTCGTGAACGACTTGCTCTGCGCCACCTGGGCCTCGAGCTGGTCGGCCTCCACCTTGGCGGCGGCGGCCTTGTTCTGGCGGTCCGTCACGTTGCTCGAGGTGAAGACGTACGCGGCGACCATCACGAGGAGCGTCGCGAGCACGCCGATCAGCACGTAGGCGCTGCCGGAGCGATTGCCCGTCGCGCGCACACGGCGCTGCTCGGTCGGGATGAGGTTGACGGCCTTCACGCCGCTGCCCCCATCGCGAGTCCGGCCGCCACGGTGTAGCGGTGCGGATCCTCGCCACCGGCGACGCCGGACGGATCAAGCAGGCCGAGCGGCGCGGCGACGGTGGTCGGGAGCCCGAGGTGGTGGCCGAGGCTCTCGACGAGCGACTCGTCGCTCGACCCCGGCCCGGAGACCACGACCTCGCCGACCGGCTTCGCCTGCGCCTGCGTCATGTAGTAGTCGATCGAGAGCCGCACCTCGTCCGCGAGCCGGGACGCCGCGTCGGCGTCGTCCCACACGGCTGCGAGCGGACGGGTGAAGAAGCAGTTCGTTCCCACCGCGATCGCGAGGTTGCTGACCCCTGCCAGGTGGCAGAAGACCCGGGCGCCGACGTCCGCGTCGTTCTGAGACGCCGTCGCGAGCACGCGGACGAGCGCAAACGCGTCGAGGTCGAGGCCCTCGGGCTTGAGGCCGGCCTTCTTCGCCGCCTCGAGCAGTCCTTCGATCATCGAGCGGCGCGCGGCCACCACGACGACCTGCATCCGCGGGGCGCCGTCCGGCGCCTCCATGTAGCCGGCGATCTGGTGATCGAGCACGGCGTCGTCGAGCGGCATCGCGATTGCGTCCGCCGCCTGGAAGCGGACCGCTGCGTCGCGCTGCTTCTCGTCCTGGATGTGCGGAAGCTCGATCACGCGGACGACGATCTGCTGGTTCGCCACGCCGAGGCGGACGGACTTCGGCAGCCCGGCCTCCTGGACGAAGTTGCGGAGCGCGTCCGCCAGCTCGTCGCGGTTCACGACTTCGCCGTCGGTCACGAGTCCGTGCCGCAGCTCCTGGCTGGCGACGCGCACGACGCGTCCACCGTCTACCTGGGCGGCGGCGACGTAGCGGCCGTCGATATCAAGACCGACGCCGCCCGTAGCTGAGCTCTTGCGGAGGGAAAGGGCCATGGGCGTTCCACACCGGTATCGGCTTTCGGCTGGACAGCCTTAACGCAGGGCCGCGAATGTCCAGATCGGCTGGACGCCTGCGAGGAAGTTGTCCTCGTACAGGTCCACGAGCTCCGGTCCTGCAAGCACTCCGACGATCCCGCCGAGGGCCAGGAAGACCCCGAATGGGATCGCCTTCTTGCGCGCGGAGACCCCCTCGCGCGCGAGGATTGCAATGCCGACCACCGACCCGCTGAGGAACGCGACGAGCATGGCGGGGATCACCGCGATGCCCAGGTAGAGGCCCATGGCGCCCGCCAGCTTCACGTCCCCCATCCCCATCCCGCGCGGGTAGGCGAGGACGGCGGCGAATAGGAAGAGGAACGCGCCCGCACCCGCGACGAGGTGCTCGACCAGGTCCTCGCGGTCGACGATCAGAGTGCCCACCACCCCCCACGCCGCGAGCGGGTAGACGATCTTGTTGGGCAGCAGCTTGTGGTCGAGGTCGATGCCCGCCAGCGCGATCAGGGCGGCCACGAACGGCAGCTCGAGCAGGAGGTCGTCGTCGAAGCCGCGCACGAGCACCACGGCGGCGAACGTGAGCGCCGTGAGCAGCTCGACCGCGGGATAGCGCGGCGAGATCGAGGCGCCGCAGTGTCGGCAGCGCCCACGCAGGAAGAGCCACGACAGGACCGGCACGTTGTCGTAGCCGGCGATCTGTGTGCCGCAGCTCGGGCAGCGCGAACGCGGGCTGACCACCGATTCGCCGCGCGGCAGGCGGTGGATCACCACATTAAGGAAGCTGCCCAGAACCGCCCCGAGGACGCCGGCCAGCACCACCGCCGCGGCTATTGGCGTGCCTCCCGGCTCACGCCGGACACTCTAACCGCCGGTGATGTCGCGCCAGGAGTTCTGGACGATGCTGGCGCTGCCGTACGAGCTCACGCCGACGAAGGCGCCCTCGTCGTACGTGATGTTGACCCGGTTGGACCCGACGTCGATCCCGCCCGGGCCGTCCACGAAGGCCCCGCCATGAATCGTCAAGCCGCCGCGCAGGCGAAGCACCTCGTTGTCGCTGCTGTCGTCGTTGTTGAGGTGGTAGACGATTCCCCAGAAGTCGGACTTGCCGCCGAGCTCGAGTACGCCGTCGGCCCAGATCAGGATGCCGCTGGCACCCTGGGCGTTCCAGACGTTGTTCTTCGTGTACGTGCCCTCGGGACAACCCTCGACCCAGACGACCTTGCCGGTGAGCTGTTCGTCCGTCGGGCAGACGTTGTGGAAGTACCGCCCGTCCGCGATGGCCCGCTCCTTGAGGCGCTCCTTGGTGTCGTCGGAGAGCGCGTCCTCCCCAACGAACTGCTGGCCCTCGATCGCGCCGGGCGGGTCGAGCTGCGGATTCTTCTTGTCGGGGGTGTACTCGGAGCATCCCGGAGTGGCCATGTTGCAGCGCAGCGTCACCTTGTGGTCGCTTGTCGCGTCCGGGACGGTCTGGATGTAGACGCCGTTGCCGTTCGGAGTCAGCTCGAACTGGCCGGCGATGATGACCTTCTTGGGCAGGAACTCGATGTGCTCCTGCACCTGGACGAGCGCCACGAGCGTCCGCCGGCGGCCTCGAACGGTGGTCTCGGCCTTGACCCAGACGCGCCTGTTGGCGTTCTGGTCCCAGTGTGGGGTAGTGGTGGTCTCCACCGCGGTCGCGTTGTAGAACGGTCCGCTCACGTCGTCCCAGACCGTCGTCGTCCAGGTGGCCCCGGTGGCGTAGTCGGGGGTGTTGTATGCAGCGCTCAACTGGACCGGATCCGGGCAGTAGAGCGCCGGCGCCGAGGTGTTCGAGCACGTCGGGGTGGTGTTGGCGTAGGCCGTGGCCGATCCCGCCCAGCGTCGCGACAGGACGAACGACTGTGAGTTGAGCGTCGCCTCGGCGAGGTTGAACGAGGACTCGCGCTGGCGCTCTCGCATCGTCTCGACCTGCTGAGTGTCGACGAACGCGTAGGCCGCGAGGCCAACCACGGTCATCATGGTCATGAGCGCAATCGCCACCACGATCGCGGTGCCGCGCTCCTGATTCAAAAGTCGTCTCACGGGAAGGTCACCGTCCCTGGATCGCAGCTTGCGGTCGCCGTCAGGTCGCCCTGGTCCTTCACCATCAGCTCGACGTTGTAGGTGCCGTTGGTCTGCGCGTCCCAGAGCGCGACCACACCGGTCTTCTTCTCCTCGCCGTTCACGATCCAGTGGTACTCCTTCAAGTTGAAGCCCTCCGGATCGTTGGATGCCGAGCCGTTCAGGGCGATCTGCTTCCCCGTGCCTGCCGCGATGGCGGTGCACGATGCGGTCGGAACCCGGTTCTGGTTGCGCAGGAAGACCCCCGAACCGAGGCTCACGGGCCGCGGCAGCACTCCGGGATTCGTGTCGACCATCAGCTCGGCCCGGATGGCGGAGATCTCGGCTACCGGCGTAGCGTCCGGCGTGAAGGTGAACACGGCCGGCGGCGTCGCCTGTGCTGTGTTGACGATGTCCGAGGCCACGACGGTGCTGTTGTTCCAGCTGGCGTTCGGGCACCCGGAGGTCGAATAGGACGGCGGCGGATTCGGGTCCTGCCAGGTCTGCTGCTGGCGGATGAGCGGCGCCTTGCCACCGCTGACATCGCCGACGCAGTAGCGGACGCGCTTGATGTTGCGGGCGTTGGCGGACCCCACCGGCTTCACGGCGTCGACCGTGAGGAAGACGAGATCGAACGGCTCCGCCTTCTCGACGGCCTCCGGGTGGTTGTCCTTCGGACTCGCAAGGTTGCGCAGCTGACTCGACAGGCGCTCGATCGTGAGGCGCGCCTGGTCGGTGGACTCGTTGTGCAGGCGATTGATTCGCTCGGTCTTGTTGAACGAGACGAACGCCGTCATCGTGGCCATGACGACCACGGTGATGAGCGACATCGCCACCAGCAGCTCGATCAGCGAGAGCCCGTCCTGTTCGCGAGCGATTCTCATGGCGCCGACACGGGGCCCAGCGGCGCCGACTCGGAGAAGTTCTCGTCCACGGAGGTCACGTAGTAGGTGTGACTACCGGCCGCCCCGCCGTCGTCCCTGAAGGAGGTCAACACGTCCTGGCTCGTGCGGGCGACCCGGTCCCCGAGCGCCTTGCCGTCGCGGTATACGCGGTAGAAGATCACGTCGGAGCCGGTGTACGGCGGGGTATGCGCTGGGGCCGGATCCCAGTTGAGCACGACGTCGTCCCCATCCGCGGTGGCCGTGAGCGTCGCCGGCTGGTTCGGCTGCGTGCTCGCCCGGACGGCGGTGAGCACAGCGGAGTTGGCGCCCTCGCGCAGCGAGCCTGTGGACGGGTCCTCGTCAAGTGCGCGAACGAAGTACTCGATCGTCGCGCCGGCGGGCGGGTTCATGTCGCGGCACTCGGTCACCGCAGGATCGGCCGGGAAGTCGCAGCCCGGGACGATGGTGGGGCTGCTGACGGGGCCGTAGTACACGCGGTAGCCCTTGATGTCGGGCTCGTCGTTACGCGCCCACTGGACCTCCACGATGTCGTTCGCATCAGTGAAGCCGATGCGCGGGTTCCAGCCCCCGAACACGTCCTGCGGGGCGAGCGGTGCGTCCCGGTTCAGGCGGATCGTGAGCGAGCGAGTCGGCCCCGGCGTATCGGCGATGTCGAAAGCCGTGACGCTCACGACGTATGTCCCGTCCGGAACGTGCTTCGAGCCGGTATCGATGTCCCACGAAAACAGATAGCTCGTCGTGTTCATCTGGCTGTCGAGCTCGACGCCGTCCACGGCGAAGCGGAGCGCGACCGCGTCGTCCTCGGCCTTGACCCCGAACTTGAGGTTGGAAACGGCCACCGTGACCGGGTTGGCAGGCTGCGACGTGAACTCCACGTCCGGGCCCGCGGAGCTGGCCTCGTTGTTGATGATCCCGGTCTGCTTCACGCTCTTTGTGACCCCGCGCCGGGTCCACGAGGCGGTGAGCGACAGGCGCTTGTAGTCGTCCGGGTTGCGATCGGCGGTCCCGGCGGTCGCGACACAGAATCCTCCGCCCGCCGTATTGCCATAGCCGTCCTGGTCGTCGTCGACCGAGCAGACCGACACGTCGATCGTGTACGTCTGCTTGCGGCGCTCGACCGTCCACGCGACGGTCGACGGGGTGGTGTCCGCGAGCCCGGGCACGGTCTGGAGCAGGGTCTTCAGCGAAGTTCCGCCGAGCTGGCGGTACGGCACCGAGCGGGCGGCCTCGATGACCTCGCGCGTCAGCGCGTTGCCTGCCTCGCGGTCCTTGTTGGCAAGGGTCCGCGCGTTGGCGCCATCGATCAGGGCGACCGCGCCGCTGATCCCCACCACGAGGACCAGCATGGTCACCATGACCTCGATGAGCGTGAAGCCACGCTCTTCTCGCACACGTAGGAGGGCCGGCATCTCGAGGCCTAATCGGCTTCGCAGCGGCGCTTCTTGATCGAACATGCGCGCAGAGGACAAAAAGACGGGAGGCGGGCCCTGGGGCCCGCCTCCCGGTTACAGCACGGCCTAAGCCGGAATTACCACTTACCGCCGTCCGAGCAGCCAGCCTTGCCGCCGGTCGAGCAGGTGTACGGCTTCACGAAGTTACCTGCGGTCTTCGTGATGGTGAACGTGTTGCCGGACTTCGACGTGCCGACAACCTCGTACGAGTCGGCCGCGGTCGAGGTCACGGCCACCTGGCCACCGGCGCCGCCGAGCGGGATACCGCTCGACAGCAGATCGGAGGCCGTGCCGGCGCCGCCGTTACCGTCGCAGAGCTGGTAGTCCTGCTCCTGCGTGTAACAAGACTCGACGTGCGAGACGATGTTACGCGCGTTTGACTTGGCCTCGGAGTCCTGACCCTTCTGACGCTGACCAAGGAAGGCCGGCAGCGCGATGGCGGCCAGAATACCGATGATGAGAATCACGACGAGGAGCTCAATAAGCGTGAAGCCCTTCTCCTCGTTGTGCATGCGCTCGCGGAGCATCCGCAGCATTTGTCTCCTCCTTGAGGTGACGGTTGGTTGGTCTGGTGCCAGCCGTCCGGGTCAAGGTCCAGGAGATTCGAATCTCGGTGGCAGTTCGGCCGGCTCCCTTGGGAGCCCCGGAACTTTGCGCCCCCGCCTTGCGACGGGTTTGCCCTTTTCACCGTGACTCTGGCTTTGCGGGTATCGGCCTTTCCCGACGCTGCCTTTAATCGCGAGCCGCAGCTGTCCTAGACCATCCGTCCACGGCGAACTGCTCCTCCGTGGCCGGCTCGCGATACCCCGACATGATGGTCGCGATGACGAGCGGCGCGGTCCACGCGAGGTAGAAGTAGAACCAGTGCGCGGCGGGCAGCTGCACCGCGATCACCACGGCCGCGGCGAGCGCAACCACTTGGCGCGCGTCCCGCCTCCGGGGCACGAACGCCACCGCCACGGCCAGCGCCACCGCGCCGAGCTTCAGCGCCGTCTGGAGCCACCCGAGCGAAGGGTGCAGCGCCCACAGGCTGAAGGGCGACACCCGCCCGAGCTGGAAGCCGACCGTCGTGTCGTAGAGCTCGCGCAGGCCGCCGTCGGGGATGAACGGGACGGTCGCGGCAACGCAGACCGCCGTGAAGGCGAGCCCGAATGCCAGCACGGGCCTCGCACGCGCCTCGCCGCTGCCGCGCGCCAGCAGGGGCGCCAGCGCGAGCGGGACGAACTTCGCGGCCGAAGCCAGGCCCAGCAGCGCCCCACGGCCCGGTGCGGAGCGGAGCGCGGCCAGCGCCAGCACAAGGAAGGCGGCCACCATGAGGTCGTTCGTGTTCTCCTGAAGCGCGAGCAGTGAGAACGGATAGGCGGCCCAGGCGAACGCGAGCGCGAGCCCGAGCCGGCGCCCGCTGCGGCCCGGGCGCAGGGTCGTTCCGAGCAGCATCAGACCGACGATCGTGAGCAGGTCGAAGGTGATCGCGGCGGCGTGCGCGGCGGGCACCGAGTCCCACGTTCCGTCCCATGGGAAGACCAGCTCGAACGGCACGTATGCCAGGTAGTTGACGGGTCCGTAGGTGTCGCCGTGGACGTCGTTTGCGACGTACAGCTCGTCGCCGTGCACGATCCGGTCGGCGCCGACGACGCTCGCATAACCCACGTCGATCACGTTCGAGTCGGCCAGGTTCAGCCCGACCCGGAACGCCACGAGCAGCACGAGCCCCACGGCCATCCAGCGCACGGGCAGCCTCGGCACGAGACGCTCGGAGCGCTCGCGCGGCCGGAAGCCGGCCACCAGCATCCGGACCAGCAGGTAGGCGAGCAGCGGATACACGAGCGGCATCGACACGTCGATGCGGCCCTGATTGAAGTAGAGCTGGCTGAGCCCGAAGGCGAGCAGCACGACGAGGTCGAGGTGCAGAAGGCGGAGCGGCCGGCGCGGATCGAAGAAGGCCCCGAAGAAGATCGCCGCGAGCGGAATCCAGACATAGGGCGCGTTTAGCGACCTGCCCACCGATGGCTCCTCGCCGCGAGCCAGCGGTGTGCCCGCCTGAGGGCCGGTCCACACCTCGAACACGTCCCCCGTGAGGCCGCTGACTACCACCTCGACCCGGATGTCGGTGCCGTATTGGGACTCCTCGCCAGGCGTGTAGAAGAGCACCTCGAACGTGCTCGGGTCGCCCGTGACGGTCGGGATCGAGACGGTGGCCTTGACCTCCTGACGCTCGGCGCGCAGCCTCTGGACCGCGGGTACCCGGGCAGCGATGCTGCGGGCCTGGCGGGCGCTGATGCCGAAGCCAGGTGGCGGCTCGTTCTGCGAAGGAGGAGCCACCGACTCGGGCACGAGCGAGTCGGCCTGCGCATGCGCGGCGCCGGGAAGCGTCGTGAGAAGCGCGAGGGCTAGCGCAGCGACCAGCAGCCAACGGCGCCGCGCGCTGGTGCAGGACGGAGGGGGCATCCTCCCGTCGTATCGGCCGCTCCGCGCGGCGGCTTGACCCCCGCACCGCAGCGCACGCTGCCTAGCATGAGGGCGTGCACATTCGCCGCGCACTGCTGCTGTTCGCGATCGTCCTCGGGATGGCGGCGCTGGTGGCCTCCTTCTCGCGACCCGCGGACGAGCGCTCCAGCACGGAGCCGCGCGAGCAGCCGCGGCAGGCTCCGGCCACCGCCTCCCCGGCGCCCGCGGACGCCCCTCCGAGGCCGGTGTCATTCAACGCCGCATCGGAGGAGAGGCGCCGCGTGCCGGTGAGCACGGCCACGACGCTCGAGATCTCGGTCGACCAGCCCGGCGCCGTCGAGCTACCGGGCCTGGGGCTCACCGCCAGCACCGACGAGCACACGCCCGCCCGCTTCGCGGTCTTCGCCACGCGCCCCGGGCGCTACGAGATCCTGTTCACGCCCGCGAGCGGGGACGAGACCCGGCCGGCGGGCACCCTGGTGGTCGACTAATCAAGCGGCTGGCGACGATCGGGGTCTACGGGTTCACTCTGGACGAGTTGCTCGGCACGCTTAAGGCGGCCGACGTCCGCCTCCTGATCGACGTCCGCCAGCGCCGCGGCGTGCGCGGCTCCCAGTACGCATGGGCCAACGCGAAGCGCCTCCACGCCGCCCTCGCGGAGGCCGGGATCGGCTACCGCCACCACCCCGAGCTCGCGCCCACCACCGAGCTGCGCCAGCTCCAGTACCGCGAGGACGACCGGCTCGGCGTGGGCAAGCGCTCCCGCGAGCAGCTGGCCCCCGAGTACCGGCAGCGCTACCTCAGGGAGATCCTCGACCGGGCCGACCTCGCCGGCCTCGTCGCAGAGCTACCCGAGCAGGGCGCCGGCGTGCTGTTCTGCGTGGAGCGCGATCCGGAGGCGTGCCACCGCTCGCTCATCGCCGACCGGATCGCCGCGGAATACGGCGTGCCGGTTACCCACCTGCGGCCGCCCGCTCCGCGCGCCTGAACTGCTTGCACTGAGGCGGGGCGGGCCGGTCCGCTCGGACTCTTGCTCACTTTTGCACGCTATGCGTGTAAAAGGTGGAGAGAGTGAGTGACGTGACCGATCGCGCCGCCACTGAGGTGCAGGCCTGGCTCGAGCCGCGCGCGGACGAGATGGCTCAGCTGCTCTGCGAGCTGGTGGCCATCGACACGGAGAACCCGCCCGGCCGGCAACTCGGCCGCTGCGGGCGCCTGCTCCGGGACTCGATGGAGCGGCTGGGCCTGTCGGCGGAGCTGATCGAGGTCGCGCCGAGCCGTGAGCTCGAGGAGCCCTGCGTCGTGCGCGCCGGCGTCGGCGACGGCCCGGCCACGATCTACTTCCACGGGCACTTCGACGTGGTCCCCGCGCAGGACCCGGCGCAGTTCCACCCCGCGCGGCACCACGGCAGGATCACCGGGCGCGGCAGCGCCGACATGAAGGGCGGCCTCGTCAGCATGCTCTACGGGGCCCTCGCGGCGCGCGAGCTTCGGCTCCTCGAGGGCCGCCGGATCGTGCTGCATTTCGTCTGCGACGAGGAGACCGGCAGCGTCGCCGGGTCGGGACACCTCCGCGCGGCCGGCCTGATCGACCCCGAGGCTCTCGCGATGCTGACCGCCGAGCCGACCGGTGGCGTGATCTGGCACGCCTGCCGCGGCGCGATCACGCTCCGGGTCCAGACCCTCGGCCGCGAGGCGCACGTCGGTTACGTCCACGAGGGCATCAACGCGTTCGAGCACATGATTCGTATCGCCGAGCCGCTGACCAGGCTCTCCCACGAGCTGCTGCGCGAACGCTCGATGCTTGTCGTCGGGGGACAGGCCGGTGCCGGCGCGGGCTTCAACGCGGTTCCCGGGTCGGCCTGGTTCTCGATCGACCGCCGCTTCAACCCGGAGGAGGAGCTGGAGCAGGAGCTCGCACGCCTGACCGGCATGATCAACGAGGCGGCCGAAGCCGCGGGCGCCACGGTCGAGATCGACGTGTTGCAACAGCAACCCTCCGGCAGCACCGACCAGACGCACCCGGTAGCCCAGACCCTGGCTCTATGCGCCGAGGCCGTGGAGGGCGCAGCACCGAGCTTCGAGATGTGCCCGGGCGTGCTCGACACCCGCTGGTACTCACAGCTCGGCATCCCGGCATTCGCCTACGGCGGCGGTCGCCTGGACGTCTCCCACGGGCCCGAGGAGTACATCGACGAGGCCGCCATGCGCCGCTGCGCCGCCGTCTATGCCCTGCTGGCCGCCGAACTCACCTGATGATCCGATCAGCCGGCACGCTGCGACCGGCAAGATTGTCGGGCGACCATCGTCCCTACGGAACCGAAGCTCTCAGGTTCAAATCCTGACGGGCGCGCTTGCAACCCGCATTTACTTGGAGGACGCCGATGCCGGACACCACCTGCCACATGTCGATCTCGCTCGACGGCTTCGTCGCCGGGCCGGACCAGAGCCGGGAGAATCCGCTGGGGAAGCGCGGCAGGGAGGTCCATAGCTGGCACCTCGGCGACGAGCGCGCGAACGACGCCGACGCGACGGCAGAGGGCTGGCTCATGCGACCGCGCGGG
>DASUQG010000073.1:0-6962 GCA_036280695.1 Thermoleophilaceae bacterium | reverse complement strand
GAAGGCGACGCCAACGTCTGCCAGCGCGCCGAGCAGTGCTCCGGCCAGTTGGGCGCGCAGCCGGCGTGCAGCCTGGTCTCCGACGAGGTGGTCAACGTCTGCGAGCTGCGCGAGCGTCCGCTCGTGCTCACGTTCATCTTCGACCGCGGCGCCGACTGCTATCCGCAGGTGGACCGCACCGAGCGCGTGAAGGACGATCTCGCGGGGGTGCAGTTCGCCACCGTCTTCTTCAGCCGCAAGAAACCCGAGGAGATCCGCCGGCTCGTGGAGGAGCGGCGCTGGACGCAGCCGGTGGCGGTGGATCAGGATGGGGCCGTGGCGAACCTATATGGCGTGGGCGGCTGTCCGACCACCGTGTTCGCTGACGCGGGCGGACGGGTGGCCGAGACGAAGCTCGGGAACATCACGGAGCAGGAGCTACGCACGCGCGCGGAGCGGCTGCGCGGATGAGCGAGCTCGACCTCGTCGACGGCTGGGTCGAGCCTGAGCTGGCGGAAGAGTTCCCGCAGCTGAGCCTGGTCCATGCTCGCGTCGAGGTCCACCCGGGGCCCTCGCCGCGCGAGGTGAAGCAGCGGCTGCGGATGCTCGCCGACCGCTACACGGGCGGCAAGGTCGTGCACATGCGCCAGGACCCCGTTCCGTGGGCGTACCGCGTCTTCTCGCGCCAGGTGGGCATCGACCCGGACACGGACCGCACGCCGGTCGAGGGCGTTGCGCTGCGGCGGCTGAAGCACGGCGGCCTGCGAAGCGAGAACGTGGTGGACGACGCGCTAACGATCGCCATAGCGGAGACCGGCGTGCCGCTGATCGCGCTCGACGCCGAGTGCGTGGACGGCGACCTCGGTCTGCGGCTCGCGCGCTCCGGAGAGACGCTCGGGGATGCGCGCCCGTTATCGGCGCGCCAGCTCGTGATCGCCGACGGGCAGCGCCCCGTGGCGGTGGTGCTCGGCGAGGTCGGCGAGGACGCGGGCGTCACGCCGACGACGGAGCGCATGATCCTCTGCGCCCTGGGCGTGAAGGGCGTGCCCCGCATCAGCCTGGAGGAAGCGCTGTGGTGCGCGGCCGAGACGCTTTACACTTGAGCCGTCGTGCCTGACGTTCTAGACCGGACAGTCGGCCCGTTCGCGCTCGCGCCCACCACGGTGCCCGATGAGCGAGCGGCCCGGCGCACGCTCCTCGATCAGGTGGCGCGCCTCGAGAGCGAGCTCTCGCAGCTCTTCTGCTCCACGTGGCCGCGCACGCACATGCCCCGGCCCCAGGTCGCAGGCCGCGGCGGCGGCCCGCGCCTCCTGTCGCTGGAGGAGCTCGAGGAGCTGCGCGACGAGCTCGCTGGTCGCGTGGCGGACGCGCGCCGGGCGCTCTCGGACCGGACCTGGGTCGAGGAGCAGAACCGGCGCCTGATCGAGGAGATGCTGCTCGAGCCCGAGCGCCACAAGTGGGTGCGCGTCTCGCACGAGGACATCGGCGAGCCGGGCTGCAAGCACTGGCACGTGCGGCCCCGCTGGAGCTTTATCGGGATGCTGATGGGCTGGTGGCGAGTGGTCATCAGCTCCGGCTGTCCGTTAGCCACCTGAATGGGCCGGCGAAGCCGCAAGCGCGGTGAGTCGACGCGCGCGGAGCGCGACGCGGCACGCTTGGAGCGCGCGCGCCAGCGCGCGCTCGCGGAGGCCTCGGGTCAGCCGGCCCGCGTGCGCAGGCCGCGCCCCGGCCGGCCGTCGCTCGACGAGCGTCCGGGCGCGCCCTGGGGCAGCTTCCCGCTCTCGGAGCTGGTGATCTTCCTTGGGATCGTCCTGATCCTCTGGGGCGCGCTGAAGGGCAGCGATGGCGAACGCTTCATCTTCGCCGGCCTCGTGATCGCCTCGCTGGGCGGCGGCGAGCTTGCCCTGCGCGAGCACATGGCCGGCTACCGCTCGCACTCGGCGCTGCTTGCGGGCGCGGCGGCGTTCGTGGCCGTCACGGTCGTGGCGCTCGGCCTCGGGCCGGTGAAGGTGTGGATCCTGCTTGCGCTGGGCGTCGGCGTATTCGCAGCTACCTTCTACGCGATGCGCGAGCTCTTCAAGCGCCGCTCAGGCGGCCTCGGATTCCGATGAACGAACGACGCCTCCGGATCGCCGGCCTCCACCACCTGACCCTGCTGTGCAAGGACGTGGAGCGCTCGGTCGCCTTCTACCGCAACCTGCTCGGGATGCGCCTGGTCAAGCAGACCGTGAACGAGGACGACCGCGGGGCGCGCCACCTCTTCTTCGGGGACGAGGAGGGCCGGCCCGGCACGCTGATCACGTGCCTCGAGTACCCGGACCTCGACGAGGGAACGGTCGGCCGCGGCTCCACCCACCACTTCGCGCTCTCGGTCGGCACCGAGGAGGAGCTGGCCGGCTGGCGCGACTACCTGACCGCGCAGGGAATCCCGGTCACGGACGTCATGGACCGCACCTACTTCAAGTCCGTCTACCTGCGCGACCCCGACGGCCACATCGTCGAGCTGGCCACGTCGGGGCCGGGCGTAACGGTGGACGAGCCGCTCGAGGAGCTGGGCCGCAAGCCGGTGTAGGACCCGCGCGACTGCGCGACGAGGGGAGGGGGCGAGCGATGGGCGGCCGGCCTCTCCCCGGCCGCCCATGCTCTGGCTCCGGTCAGGCGGCGGTCAGCGCGCGTTCGCGAGTCGCCAGCGAGGCCCGCGCGGGGGCCTGGGAGGCGCGCTGCGCGTCCGTGGGTTGCGCGGCAGCCTGTGTTCCTGCCGGGGCGTTCTTTGCGGTGAGCACAGCGGCCAAAGCCAGGCGCTGGCGCTCGGTGAGCGTCCCAACCTGCTTGTTCTCCGGGACACCTAGGGAGACCAACAGCCTTCTGCAGCGCGCCCTGCCCCAGCGCTTTTGACTCATCAGCAGGTCGCTGATCGACATGCTGTGTGCCTGCCAGGGGCAGCTGAGAACAACTTCAGCGGCCGAGAGCTCGCCCGCGGCGATTCGACGCTTCATTCGAGCCCGAGCGAGGCGTACGCGATTGGCGTACTCGAGCGCCCGCAGATGCTGCTCTTGACCAGCGTCGATCGTGGCCGACTTGCCCATCAGACCTCCCCGCACTACGTGCGATCTCGCTTACGACGATGCAGATTCCCCGGGCCCTGGAGCAGCACCTTGATGTACGTGAGTGGGTGGGCCAGACACGTGGTTCGAAGCTGCCCCGAGGCCGGGGCCCATCAAAGCCTCTCCCGCGCCGAGCGTCAACATAGCTGCCCGGCTCTCTGCCGCTAAGAGCGGCCTTTTCGTGAACGGCCGTGTGTGGGTATGTTGCAGGCGATGCGCTCGACCAAGATCGTCGCGACCATCGGTCCCTCCTCGAAGGATCTCGACGTTCTCGAGCAGATGATCCGGGCCGGGATGGACGTGGCCCGCCTGAACTTCGCGCACGGCGACTCCGATCAGCACAGGGAAATCGCCGAGACCGTGCGCGCGGCGGCCGAGCGCGCGGGCCGCGACGTGGCGATCCTCGGAGACCTGCCCGGACCGAAGCTTCGCATCGGACCCGTGGCGGGCGGCGTGGCCGAGCTCGCGCGCGACTCGCAGGTGGTCCTCACCGCGGAGTCCGTGGAGGGCACCTCTGAACGGCTGCCAGTGGCCTGGGAGGGCTTCTCGGAGCTGGTGGACACGGGCGACGTGCTGTACCTGGCGGACGGGGCGGTCCGGCTTCGCGTGGGCAAGGTGCACGACGGCGACGTCGTGACCAAGGTCGAGGTGGGCGGCAGCGTGGCCTCGAGGCAGGGACTGAACCTGCCGAACGTGACGGTGTCGCTGCCGGCGGTGAGCGAGGAGGACATCGGGCTGATCGACGCCGGGCTCGACATGGGCGTGGACTTCTTCGCGCTCTCGTTCGTGCGCCGGCGCGAGGACCTCGACCCGGTGCGGGAGCACCTGAAGGCCCGCGACGTGGACGTGCCCCTGATCGCCAAGATCGAGAAGCCACAGGCGGCGGCTAACGGCGAGGAGATCGTCCAGGCGGCCGACGGCATCATGATCGCCCGCGGCGATCTCGGCATCGAGCTGCCGATCGAGGAGGTGCCGCTGGTGCAGAAGCGGCTGCTCGCGATCGCCGGCCGCCACGCCACGCCGACGATCACGGCGACCCAGATGCTCGAGTCGATGGTCCACTCGACGCGCCCCACGCGCGCCGAGGTGGCCGACGTCGCGAACGCCATCTTCGACGGCACCGACGCCGTCATGCTCTCCCAGGAGACCGCCGTCGGAAAGCATCCGGTGCTCGCGGTCCAGATGATGGCCTCGATCGCTCAGACCACCGAGCGCGAGCTGCCCTACGGGCGCTGGCTCGCGGAGCGCGGGCCGCGAGCGAACAACCAGTACCACGCGATCGCCTTCGGGGCCGTGGGCGCGGTCTACCAGCTCGGGCTCAAGTGCATCGTCTCGCCGACGAACACGGGCACCACCGCCGCGCTGATCTCGGCCTACCGGCCCAAGGCGCCCGTGCTGGCGCTCTCGCCCTACCAACAGGTCGTGCGGCGCTGCCAGCTGTTCTGGGGCGTGCACCCGCGCCTGCACGAGGAGCCGCTCGACACGCTCAGCCTGATCGACGCCTGCGCGAAGGTCGCGGAGCGCGAGGGCTTCGCGCAGACCGGCGACAAGATCGGGATCACGGCCGGGCTGCCGGCCGGGCACGCGGGCGGCACGAACCTCTTCAAGGTCCACACCCTCGAGGACTAGAGCTAGGCGGTCGCGCCGCGGCGGCGCGCGCGGAAGGCCTTGGCCTTCTCGATGTTGCCGCAGGACTCCATCGTGCACCAGCGGCCGGAGCGGTTCTTCGACTTGTCGTAGAACGCCCACTCGCACTCTTCCCGCGGGCACGCCTTCAGCCGCTCCCAGCGGCCGTGCTCGACCGCGGCCGCCACGATCGCCATCAGGCGCGCCACGGCCCCGTCCACGCCGGCCGCGTCGGGCACCAGCTCGGGGTCGCGCCCGGCCTCGAAGCGCACCCGCACGCCGGCGCGGCGGACGGCCCGGTCGAGCCGCTCGACGCGCTTCTCGTCAAGCGGGTGGCCGTTGTTGTGGAGGAGCACGGCCCGCAGGCCCTCGCGCACGTCGATCGCCCGGTTGAGGTCGGCGGGGCCGACGGCGTCGCCGCTGTCCATCAGCCCCCGCTCGATGAACCAGTCGCGCAGCGCTTCGGGACTCGAGAGCTCGTCCTCGCCGCTCTCGAGGTCCACGCTGTTGACGAATCGCTGCACGAGGTAGAGCGGCTGTGGAGCCGTCTTCGCGGGGGTGGACTCTCCGGGTGCCATAACTGGCAAACCAGTTTAGCTGGTGGTAATCTATCCGGCATAACGATTTAGACGGTTATCTCACGAATCGCACCCGCCGGGCGTTGTAAGGAGGTGAGGCATGAATCCGGTGCTCAGTTGGGCGGTGGCAACCGCCCGCCGCTGATTAGCCTGGTGGCTTCATGACGGACGCCAGGTACAGGGACGGGATGCGGGTGATGCTCCCGCTGATGCCGGCGATCGTGGCCTTCGGCGCCTCCTTCGGGGTGCTGGCGAGGGCCGCCGGCATCGACTCGCTTGCGGCGCTGGTGATGTCGGCCACCACGTTCGCCGGCTCCGCCCAGTTCGCCGTCGTCTCCGTGCTTGGCGCCGGCGGCACGGCGGCAGCGGCGATCGGCGCCGCGGTGCTGCTGAACGCGCGCTATGCGCCGATGGCGCTCGCTGCCTCGGGGGCCTTCCGCGGCGGTCCGCTGCGGCGGCTGCTCGAGGCCCAGCTGCTCGTGGACGAGAGCTGGGCGCTCTCGAGCCGCGGCGGCCGGTTCGACAGGAAGCTCCTGCTCGGCGCGGGCGGCATCCTGTACGTGGGCTGGAACGCGGGAACAGCCATCGGCGTGCTCGCCGGCGACCGCCTCACGGATCCCGCGACCCTCGGCCTCGACGCGGCGTTCCCGGCTCTCTTCCTCGCACTGCTCGCCCCGCTGGTGCGCTCCGGCGGGCGCAACCCCGTAGCGGCTGCGGTCATGGGCGCTGGCATCGCGCTCGCACTCACGCCCATCACTCCCGCGGGTGTCCCCGTCATCGCCGCCACCGCCGCCTGCCTGGTAGGTCTCATCGGCCCGCCGCGCGACGCGGCGCCGGGCCGGCTCGCTCAGGAGGCGTCGTCGTGAACGCCGTTTGGATCTGCGTGATCGTCGTGGGCATGGCGACGATGCTCGTCAAGGCCGGCGGCCCCGTGCTGGCCGCGGGGCGCGAGCTGCCGCAGGGCGCCGGCCGCGTGGTGGACCTGCTCGCTCCCGCCCTGCTCGCCGCGCTCGTGGCCACCCAGGCCTTCGCCAGCGACGAGGCGATCGTGCTCGACGAGCGCGCCGCCGGCGTGCTCGCCGGCGCGGCAGCCATCCTGCTGCGCGCGCCGCTCCTCGTGGTCGTGCTGGTGGCGGCGGCCACCGCGGCCGGCCTGAGGGTGATCTCGTGAGCGCCCGCGGCTGGGCGCTGTTCGCGGCCGTCTCCGTGATCTGGGGCATGCCGTACCTGTTCATCAAGATCGCCGTGGACGAGATGTCCCCGAGCGTCGTCGCCTGGTCGCGGCTCGCGCTCGCGGCCGCCGTGCTGCTCCCGGTCGCGTGGAAGCTCGGCGCCCTGCGCGGGCTTGGCGAGCGCTGGCGCATCCTGACCATCTTCGCCGCGATCGAGATGGCGATCCCGTGGCCTCTGATCGGCTTCGGGGAGGTACACATCAGCTCCTCCTTCGCGGCGATCCTGATCGCGGCCGTGCCGCTGTTCGTGGCCCTGATCGCGCTGCGCTTCGACCACTCCGAGCGCCCCACGCCCACGCGTCTGGTCGGGATGCTGATCGGCCTCGTGGGCGTCACGGCGCTGGTGGGCATCGACGTGGGCGGGCACACCGACGAGCTGCTCGGCTCGTTCGCGGTGCTGCTGGCGGCGTTCTGTTACGCGGTGGGCCCGATGATCGTGAAGC
>DASUQG010000072.1:0-6516 GCA_036280695.1 Thermoleophilaceae bacterium | reverse complement strand
GGGCTACGCCGGCGGCTTCACGCCGAACCCCACCTACGAGGAGGTCTGCAGCGGGCGCACCGGCCACAACGAGGTCGTGCTGGTGGCCTACCGCCCGGAGGAGATCTCCTTCGACGAGCTGCTGCGCCTGTTCTGGGAGGGCCACGACCCGACCCAGGGCATGCGCCAGGGCAACGACGTCGGCACCCAGTACCGCTCCGCGATCTACGTGACCTCGGACGCGCAGCGCAGCGCCGCCGAGGCGTCGCGCGAGCGCTTCCAGGAGCGGCTGAGCGAGGCCGGCTACGGCGAGATCACGACCGAGATCGTGGACGCGCCGGAGTTCTACTACGCCGAGGACTACCACCAGCAGTACCTCGCGAAGAACCCGAACGGCTACTGCGGCATCGGCGGCACGGGCGTCAGCTGCCCAGTAGGGCTGCCATCAGCTTGAGCCGCTCGTCCGCCTCGGCGGGCCAGCGGTCGATGTCGGCGGGCCACCAGGTCCACTCGTCGTGCTCGGCGTCGGGCACCGGCTCGCAGGCGTCCGGGACGGTTGCGAGGCCCACGAGCATGTTCATCCCGCCCGGCAGCGCGAGCAGCGCCTCCACGGACAGGTCGTCCGGCTCGAGCTGCCACTCCTCGTGAAGCTCGCGCGAGAGCGTGTTCGCCGGGCTCTCCCCCAGGTCCACGGCCCCGCCGGCGCCCAGCGCCCAGCGATTCGCCCAGCTCGACACCCAGCCGGCGCGGCGCCCGGCCAGCCAGCGGCCGTCCTCCGAGCGCACGACGCAGAGGGCGGTGAGGCTGTCCGAGGCGTCGTCGAGCAGCCGCAGCGCCCAGCGCACCGGCTGTAGCTCCAGGCGCAGCCGCTCGCCGTCGGCCTCGAAGCGCACGAGCCGCGTGGCCAGCCCGTCGTGCGCGGGCGAGCCGCGCTCCCGTAGGTCCTCCACGGCTCCGTCGGCGAGCCGCTCGACCTCGGCGGGCACCTCGAAGGCATCCTCACGCCAGCTCGCGTGCACCTGGTCTGGCCGCCAGGGACCCCGGGCCAGCACTCCGGGCCGTGTGGTCACGCACCCCAATCTAGACCGCGGGCGCGCAGCAGCGCCCGGCAGCAGAGCGAGCCCTGGCGGGCGGCCGGCACGAGCTCGGACGGCTCGCCGAAGCGCAGCGCCGTGTACTGCGTGTGCGGGCCGGGCTGAGGCACCGCGGGCTCGCCGGACACGATGCGCGCGCTCCAGTCGGTCATGGTCTGCTCGCGTCCCACGCGCTCCACGGGTTCGAGCTCGACGCCGAGCTTGTCGCGCCCCGCGCGGCGCACGGCCTCCTCCTCGGACTCGCCGGCCGCGAGGCTCACGGCCGGGAGCCCCCACACGCCGGGCAGGTCCACGTCGTCGTCCGGCCTGCGCACGAGCAGCAGCCCCTCCGGGCCCTCGATCACGAGCGAGACGGACTGCTTAGGCGCTCTCAACGCCGCGGACGCTACTGCGCGCGTCCTCGCGGCTCAGCACTGTGAGGAAGGCGGCCACCACGCGCGAGTCGAACTGATCGCCCGAGCAGCGCAGCAGCTCGGCGCGCGCCGCGCGCTCGTCCATCCCCGGGCGGTAGACGCGGTCGGCCGTCATGGCCTCGTAGGCATCGGCCACGGCGAGGATCTTCGCCTCGAGTGGGATCTCGGCGTCGGCGAGGCCGCACGGGTAGCCCTTCCCGTCGGGACGCTCGTGGTGCGCGAGCACCCACTCGCGGATGTCCTCGAGCCCGCGGCTGTTGAGCACCTGGGCGCCGATCTCCGGATGCGTGCGGATTTCCGCCATCTCCGTCTTGCCGAGCGGCCCAGGCTTCTGGAGGATGGCGTCCGGGAGCCCGATCTTCCCGATGTCATGCAGCGTGCCCGCCACCTCGATGCGCTTCACGCGCTCGGGCGGCAGGCCCAGCTCGGCCGCGATCAGCCCGCAGTAACGGCCGACTGTCCACGAGTGCTCGGCCGTGCCGGTGTCGCGCAGGTCGAGCGCCTCGGCGAGCGACACGAGCGTGGCGATCTGGATCTCGTCGGCGCCGCGGCCCGCCTCCGGTGCGAAGATCGCCGAGATCTCGGGGTTGAAGATCACGCAGCGGTTGCGGCCGAGCGCCTTGGCGGCGTAGAGCGCCTGGTCGGCGGCCTCGAGCACGGAGTCCGCCGAGCGCCCGTGGTCGGGGTAGGTGGCCACGCCGAACGAGAAGGTGAGCACCGCGGCATCGCCGCGGAACTCGCGCTCGACCGCGGCGCGCATGCGCTCGGCCACGAGGTACGCCTCGTGCTCGGTCGCGCCCGGAAGCAGGATCGTGAACTCCTCGCCGCCGGTGCGGGCGATCGAGTCGGCGACCCGGCGGTAGCGCATCAGGACCTGCCCGGCGCGCACGAGCGCCTCGTCACCGGCCTGGTGGCCGAGCCGGTCGTTCACCGACTTGAAGTAGTCGAGGTCGCCGATCACGACGCTCAGCGGCTCGCCGGACCGCACCGCCCGCTCTACCTCGGCCTGCAGCTCGCGGTCCAGCGCGAGCCGGTTCTTCAGGCCGGTCAGCGTGTCCGTGAGCGCCGCCTCGGAGAGCCGGCTCACGAGCTGGGTCACGCTGTCGCGAACCGCGCGCAGGATCCCGGCAGCCGGGAAGAGGATGCCCACGAGCGTGAGCCAGCCGGCCGCCACCGCATCCGGAGGCGTGGTGGCCACCAGGACCCCGAGGTACGCGCCCGCCATGAATGCGAGCTGCGCGGCCGCCTGACGCGGGCTGAAGAAGTAAGCCGCGTAGAGCCCCAGCCAGATGTAGAGCATCTGGCCCGACTGCGCCGGCTCTTGCACGGCGCTCAGCGCGTGCACGGACACCAGGACGGTGCCGAGCAGTGTCGCGGCCTTGAGCGGGCGCGGCCCGAGCACGCCCGAGGTCGCGTAGAGGAGCGCCGCCACGAGCGCGCACAAAATGGGGATCGCCAGGCGCCCACCGCCGAGCCCATCCGAGTGGCTCGACAGGAAGGCCACGGCCATCAGGATCAGCGCCTCGCCCGCGAAGATGCCCGCGGCTACCCGTGCCGCCAGGCGCGGGCTCGGCTCGACGGCCGGAATCGGATGATCTCGGACGTCCCCCTCCTCGTCTGACAACGGGGACATGGAACCTTTTTCGGGTTCTGGCGGCGGAAAATTAATCCGAGCGCTGTTCGCGCAAGGCCTGCAACTCCGTCCGCAGCTCGGCGATCTGGTGCTCGAGCCGCTCGAAACGCTGTTCGAAGCTGTCGCTGGAGGCGGGCGGCTCCGCCGGCGCGGCGGCGGCATCCTCGCTCCCGAGCAGGTGCATGTAGCGCTCCTCGCGCTGGCCCGGGCGGCGTTCCAGGCGCTCGGCCAGCTGCCGCTCGATCAGCTGCTCGAGCGCCCCGCCCAGCTCGTCCATGTCGGCGAAGCGGTGCAGGCGCTCTGTGCGCGCCTTCAGCTCCCCCGGGGTCTGCGCGCCGCGCAGCATCAGCACGTCGAGGACCGCTACCTCGGCGTCGTCGAGGCCGAGCGCGGCATCCAGCGTGTGGCGGTACTTCATCGAGCGCCGGTTGGACCAGCTCGCGAGCGTTGCCCACTTGCGCTGGACGAGGCGGTCGATCGCGCTGCGGATCGTGTTCTCGTCGTAGTCGACCACCGGGTCGCGGTTGGTGGACTGGTTGCAGGCCAGCCGCAGCGCGTTGAGCGTGAGCGGATAGACGTCCGGCGTCGTGCGCTGCTTCTCGATCAGGCAGCCCACCACGCGGATCTCGACGGCATCCGGTTCCATCGGGCTGCAATGCTCACACAATGGCCGTCTACACGCGGATTCTGCGCATGCCCGGAGTCGCGACGATCGTCGCGGCGACGGCCGTGGGTCGCCTTCCGATCGGCATCAGCGGCCTCGCGATCCTGCTCTACGTACAGGAGGTGAGCGGCTCCTTCGCCGCCGCCGGGACCTGCGCGGGCGCACTCGCGCTGGGCAGCGCGGCCGGTGCTCCGCTCCAGGGCAGGCTGATCGACTGGCGCGGAGAGCGGGCGCTACTGCCGCTCGCGTTCGTGCACGCCTGCGGCCTGCTCGCGGTCTGGGCGCTCGGCGCCGCCGATGCTCCGACCGCGATGCTCGTGGTCGCGGCGTTTGCGACCGGGGCGGCGATCCCGCCGCTGTCGTCGGTGCTGCGGTCGCGCTGGCCGCTGCTGCTGTCCGGGCAGCCCGACCTGATCCCGAGCGCCTACGCGCTCGACTCGGTGATGATCGAGCTGATCTTCGTGGTCGGACCGCTGCTCACGACGGTCGTCGTGGCCACCGTGGGACCCGAGTACGCCCTCGCCGTCTCGGTCGCCTGCGTGCTCGGCGGGACCTTCATGCTGCTCGTCGGGCTTCGCGGACGCGGCCGCCCGGAGGCGCCGCGGGCGGGCTCGCGCCGCTTCGGACTCGGTGCACTCGCGGCCCCCGGTCTCCGCACCCTCGTGCTCGCCAGCCTGCCCGTGGGCTTCGCGTTCGGGGCGATCGAGGTGGTGCTGCCGGCGTTCAGCGCCGAGGAGGGCCAGCGGGAGCTGGGCGGCGTGCTGCTCGCCGTATGGGCCGGCGCCAGCGGGGTCGCCGGCCTCGTCTACGGCGCGCGCCCGCCGAGCTCCCCACTCGCCGCCGTCCACCTCCGCCTCGCGTGCGTGCTGCCGATCGCGACGGCGGTGTTGTTCGCCGCGACGTCGCCGTTCACCATGGCGCTGCTCGTGGTGATCATGGGGCTGCCGATCGCCCCGCTGATCGCCTCGCGCAACCAGCTCGTCGAGCGAGTGGCGCCCCCGGGCACGGCCACCGAGGCATTCACCTGGCCGCTCACGGCGCTCGTGGCCGGCGTCGCGCTCGGAGCGGGGGTGGGCGGCGCGCTGGTCGAGTCGTACTCGTGGTCGGCGGCGGTCCTCTCAGCCGTGGTCGTCTCGGCTGCCGGGGCTGCGCTGCTCGTGGGGCGGCGCGACACGCTGGCGCCGCGCAGCGTCGCCGCATAGTCTGCCGGGCCATGGGAACCATCAGCGGTGAGCGCTCCGTCGAGATCAACGCCCCGATGGAGCGCTGTTACGAGATCGCCTCCGACATCGCGAACGCGCCGGAGTGGCAGGGCTCGCTCAAGGACGTGGAGGTCCTCGAGCGCGACGGCGAGAAGCGCGCCACGCTGGCCGAGACGGAGTCGGACGCGAAGGTGAAGACCGTTCGCTCCACGCTGCGCTTCTCCTACGAGGAGCCGACGGCGATCCGCTGGGTCCAGGAGAAGGGCGAGACGAAGTCGCTCACCGGATCCTGGACGTTCGAGGATCTCGGCGACGGCCGGACGCGGGCCACGTACGCGCTCGAGGCCGACCCCGGACGCATGCTCGGGCTGCTGCTGCGTGGGCCGGCTGAGTCGAAGGTCCGCGACTTCCTGCTCGGCGACGCCGCCGAGGGCCTCAAGCAGCGTGCGGAGGGCTGACACGTGGCCGCCTACACGCGCGTGAACCTGAAGTCCGACGTGCAGGACATGGCGCCGCAGTTCGGCATGGAGGGCATCGAGGCGCGCTTCGCGAGGAAGAACCTCGAGCTCGAGAACTCGGGTCTGAGCAACTTCCGCCTCGGGCCCGGATACCGCACTCCGTTCGGCCACACCCACTCCGAGCAGGAGGAGGTCTATGTGGTGGTCGCCGGGAGCGCGCGCGTGGCCGTCGGCGACGAGGTCGTCGAGCTCGGCGAGTGGGACGCCGTCCGCATTCCCGCCGGCACGATGCACGCCATGGAGGGCGGACCGGACGGTGCGGAGCTCATCGCCTTCGGTGCTCCGAACACGGAGAACAAGGACGCCGAGATGCACCCGGGCTGGTGGCCCGGGTCGGACTAGTTGAGCGACTGCCTCGCCGACTCGAGGTCCACGAAGGGCTCGATCCGGGTGACCTTCCCGTCCGCCACCGTGTGGACGACGACGGCCTCGAGATCCACCTCCAGCCCGCTCGACACGCCGCGCCCGGCCAGGCGGATCCTGGTCAGGACGTGCTCGCCCTCCGGGAACAGCTCGAGGGCCTCGTAGCTGATCCCCTCGAGCATGCCGTCGAAGCCCTCGAAATAGCGGAGCGCGCCCTCGTGGCCGTGGTAGGTGTCGGGCTCAGCGGACAGCTCGGGCGGGATCACGATCACGAGCTGCTCGTCCAGCACCTCGAGGGCGGCATCCATGCCGCCGCTCCCGTACAGCTCGAACAGCCGGCGCACTACCTCGACGTTCGAGTCGTTCATGGCGCCCACGATAGGGCGCTCGGATAGCTTTCCGCGCGTGAACGGCACGCACGTGCACGACGTGGCAATCGTCGGCGCCGGCTTCGGCGGCCTCGGGATGGCGATCCGGATGAAGCAGGCCGGAATGGACGACTTCGTCCTGATCGAGCGCGGCGACGACGTGGGCGGCACGTGGTGGGCGAACAGCTACCCCGGCTGCCAGTGCGACATCCCGTCGAACCTGTACTCGTTCTCCTTCGCGCCCAACCCGAACTGGGATCGCGCATATCCGATGCGCGACCA
>DASUQG010000071.1:0-2047 GCA_036280695.1 Thermoleophilaceae bacterium | reverse complement strand
TCGATCTCGGAGAGCTTCCACTGCCGCATCGGGTCCTTGAGGCGTGCCTTGAACCGTCGTTGCTGCTCCTGGTCGCTGACCGAGAACCAGTACTTGAGCAGCGTGATGCCGTCCTCGATCAGCAGCCGCTCGAAGATCGGGCACTGGCGCAGGAAGCGGTGGTACTCCTCGGGCGTGCAGAAGCCCATGACGCGCTCGACGCCGGCGCGGTTGTACCAGGACCTGTCGAACAGCACGATCTCACCGGCGGCGGGCAGGTGCTCGATGTAGCGCTGGAAGTACCACTGCGTCCGTTCGCGCTCTGTCGGCGCCGGGAGCGCGACGATGCGCGCCACGCGCGGGGTGAGGTACTGCGTCACGCGCTTGATCGTGCTGCCCTTGCCGGCCGCGTCGCGGCCCTCGAACACGATCACGAGGCGGTGACCGGTCTCCCGCACCCACTCCTGCATGGTCACGAGCTCCGCCTGGAGCCGCAGCAGCTCGGCCTCGTAGGCCTGCTTCGGGACCCGCCGCGGCTTTGCCGACTTGGTCTTGGTCGCCATGCGCGCAAGCGTAATCCGCGCGTCAAAGGCCGTGGGGGAACGCGTCACCTCTTTGACGGATCCCGCTCCAGGAGAGCGAGCAGCCCGGCCTCGTCTATCACCGGGACGCCGAGGCGCTCGGCCTTCTCGAGCTTCGAGCCTGCTGCCTCGCCGGCGATCACGTAGTCGGTCTTCTTCGAGACCGACGAGGTGACGCGTCCGCCCGCCGCGACGATCCGCTCGGTCGCCTGCTCGCGCGTCAGGTCGGGCAGCGTGCCGGTCAGGACGAGCGTGCGGCCGCTCAGTGCGCCCTCGCCGGGCGGCGCGCCCTCGGACTCGAAGCGCACGAACGGCCGCAGGTCCTCGATCAGCGCGAGCATCTGGTCGTCGTGCAGCTGCTCGGCGATGAGCTGCCCGACCACCGGCCCGATCCCGGGCGTCTCGGCGATCCCCGCGGGCGTCGCCGCGAGCAGGTTGTCGATCGAGCGGAACTGCTGCGCGAGGTTGCGGCCACCGACGTAGCCGACACCCTCGATGCCGATCGCGAACAACACCCTCCCGAACGGGCGCTCGCGCGAGTCCGCGATCGCGCGGAGCAGGTTCTCCGCCGAGACCTCGCCGACGCCGTCGAGCTCGAGCAGCCGCTCCTTCGTGAGGCGGTAGTAGTCGGCAGCGGTGCGCACGAGCCCAGCCGCCTGGAGGGCGGCGACCTGCTTCTCCCCCAGCCCGTCCATCTCCATCGCGCCGGCGTAGTGCTTGAGCAGCTGCCAGCGCCGGTCCGGGCAGTCGCGGTTGGGGCATCTGGTAAACACCCGGCCCTCCGCCTTGACCGTCGGCGTCCCGCAGACCGGGCACTTCTCCGGCGGCCGCTCGGGCGGCGCGCGGTCGGGCCGCTCGACCGCGTGCGGGGCGGGCGAGACGACCTGCGGGATCACGTCGCCCGCGCGCAGCACGATCACGTCGTCGCCCGAGCGGATGTCCTTGCGCGCGAGGTCCTCCTCGTTGTGGAGCGTCGCCAGCTTCACGGTTACGCCGCCGACGTGGACGGGCTCCAGCGCGGCGAACGGATGCAGGTCGCCGAACTTGCCGACGTTCCACATCACCTGGTGCAGCCGCGTGACCGCGGTCGTGGGTGGGAACTTCCACGCCACCGCCCAGCGCGGGTCGCGCCCGACCACGCCGAGGCGCCGCTGGAGCTCGAGGTCGTCGACCTTCACGACCACGCCGTCGATCTCGAAGTCCAGCGCGCCGCGCCGCTCCTGCCAGGCGAGGCACTGGGCGACCACGTCGTCCTCAGTCTCCAGGCGCCGAACGTCGCCGTTGACGCGGAAGCCGTGCTCGCGCAGCCACTCCAGGACCTCCCAGTGGCCGCCGAAGCGCAGCCCCTCCGTCGCGCCGATCCCGTAGCACCACATCGACAGCGGGCGCTCCGCCGCCAGCGCGGGATCGAGCTGGCGGATCGTGCCCGCGGCGGCGTTGCGCGGGTTCATGAACGTCGACAGCCCGGCGGCGGCGCGCCGCTCGTT
>DASUQG010000070.1:0-3560 GCA_036280695.1 Thermoleophilaceae bacterium | reverse complement strand
GTGCCGTAGGCGTAGCCGGAGCGGCTCCCCGCGAACGCGCGCACGCCGACGCCGCGCCCGCCCGCGTCGCTGAGGCTCTCGACCTCGCCCTCGTACACCCGCACGCGGCGGCTGGTGGACTCCTCGGCCCAGGCCTCGGCGTCGCTCGCGCCGGCGGAGAGCGCGGCCTCGACCGCCCGCGCGGCTGCGTCGTCGAGGTTCATGCGGCGGTACCGCCCACGGTCAGCTCGCGGATGCGCACGTGCGGCTGGCCGACGCCCGCCGGCACCGTCTGGCCGTCCTTGCCGCAGTAGCCGGTGGCGATGTCGAGGTCGTCCGCGATCCCGTCGATGGCCCGCAGCGCCTCGAGCCCGTTGCCTACGAGCGTCGCCCCGCGAACCGGCGAGGTGACCTTCCCGTTCTCGATCAGGTAGCCCTCCGAGACGCCGAACACGAAGTCGCCGGTGGCGGGCTCCACCTGGCCGCCCCCGAACGAAACGGCGTAGAGCCCGCGCTCCACGCCCGAGATCAGGTCGTCGGGCGTGGCCTCGCCGGGCGCGAAGAAGGTGTTCGTCATCCGCGGGATCGGGAGCTGGCGGAACGACTCCCTGCGGCCGTTGCCGGTCGATTCCACGCCGTCCTTGCGCGCGCGCAGGAGGTCGTAGAGGTAGGACGTGAGCCGGCCGTCCTCGATCACGGTCGTCCGGCGCGTGGGCGTGCCCTCGTCGTCGATCCCCTCGCTGCCCCAGGCGTTCTGACGGCTGCCGTCGTCGTAGGCGGTCACGAACGTTTCGGCGAGCTGCTCGCCGAGCCGGCCGGCGTAGATGCTCGCCTGCTTCTGCACGGCGTCCGCCTCGAGGCCGTGGCCGACGGCCTCGTGGAGCAGGACGCCGCCGAAGCCGTTGCCCACCACCACGGGCAGGCGGCCGGTGGGTGCGTCGACGGCGTCCAGCAGCGTGAGTGCCCGCCGCGCGGCCCGCTCCGCCACAGCCTCGGGATCCTCCTCGAGCAGCTCCCAGCCGGCGTGGCCGCCGCGAGTATCGGCGCCGGTCTCGACGCGACCGTCGCGGCGCGCCACCACCTGGGCGCCGAGGCGGACGCGGGTGCGGTCGTCCGCGGCGGCACGCCCGTCGGAGCCGAAGACCTCGACCTGGCGCTGCGACTCGGCGTATCCGATCCGCACCTGCGCGACCTCGGCCCCGGCGGCACGCGCGCGCTCGTTGCACGTCCGCAGGAGGTCGGCCTTGCGGGCGGCCTCCACCTCCTCGGGGCGAGTGATCACCGGGTGGCGAGTCCCGGGCTGCACCGCGGTGAGCGCCGCGGGGTGGCGGGCGTCGCCGCGCACGGCCTCCGAGACCGAACCCGCCACGCGCAGGAGGTCGTCCTCGGCGAGGCCGTCCACGTAGCCGTAGTAGGTGGAGTCGCCCTGCACCACGCGCACGCACGCGCCGCGCTCGCGCCCGCCCTGGGGGCGCTCGACGCGACCGTCGTCGAGCGAGAGCGCGAAGCCGCGGCGCGCCTCGGCGTAGAGCTCGGCCATGTCACCGCCTCGGGTCAGCGCCCGCTCCAGCACGCGCCCGGCGAGCTCGGGGTCGACGAGCGTCAACTCTCGCGTCCCTCCACCTGCGCGACCATCTGCTCGGCGATCTCCATGATGCGCGCGTGCCCGCGAGCCTCCGGCTGCACGAGACGGGCATACCCGGCGGGGTCGTACACGAGCACCCGCGGCTCACGCTCGCGCTGCATGCGCCGGACCGTCGCGGCAACACCCTCGGCCAGGCCCGCCGCGCGCGAGATCGGGCCCTTGCGCTTCTCCTTCACGCGGGCGCTCCGTCGTCGGCGGGAGCGTCTCCGCCGAGCTCGGGCATCGGCAGCTCCTCGGCCGCGAACTCCTCGGTGGCCGGCCCGGCCGCGCGCTCCTCGGCCGAGCGCGAGCGCCGGATCGGCGGTCCGCCCTCCAGCTCCCGGAGCAGCGCCCTGAGGTCGTAGAGCATGAGCGACGAGAGCGCCCCGCGCTTCGCCACGGCGGCGAGCGTCCAGCGGGGCGTGCGGGACGCGAAGACGGCGCCGCCCGGCACCTGGACCTCGAGCTGCTCGGGTGGCTCGGTGTCCCAGTCGCGCGTCGCGCGGTCCACCTCCTCGAATAGCCGGCGAGCGAGCTCGCCGAGCTCGCGGGCGTCGTCGCTCGCGGCGGCGAGCGATCCCGCAGCGTCGAGCAGAACGGCCGCCCGCACATCGGCCGACAGCTCGCAGAGCCGCTCCGCGGCGCGCTCCGGGGTCAGCGTGTCGGCCATCGTCGTCAGAATAGTCGCGTGCCCCTCGCCCGAATCTCCTGGCTCGTCACGGTCGGCATCTGTCTGGTCGCCGCCCTGCTGCTGCTGTTGAACGGCTACTTCGGATACGCCGGGGTGCTGCTCGCGGTCGGAGCCGCGGCCGCCGTGAACCTGCTCTGAACCGCTGCGCCGCGGCGGCGCGCAGGCACTGAAGGGGGCAACCCGACTCGTGATCACTTGTGCACGATATGTGTGCAAAAGCGAGCAATGGTGGGGCCGGGCGTCCCTGGCGCCCGTGCGCTACGGCGCCTCCGCCCCCATCGGCTCGGTGTGCACGATCACGTCCGCGAGCGCGGGGCAGCGCTCCCGCACCGCCTCCTCGATCGCTCCGGCGTGCCGGTGGGCGGACGGGAGCGGCTCGTCTCCCGGGAGGCTCACCGTGACGAGCGCGACGCGGCCCTGCTCGCCGTCGCGGAAGCTCACCGCCAGCGGGGACGAGCCGGTGAAGCGGCGCACGGCCGACTCGATCGCCTCGCGCTCGACCGCGGTCTCGCCGGTGTCCGGGGCGCTCGCCCAGTCGGTGGGCGCCAGCGGCTCGATGTGCGTGTGCACGTACTCGAGCTCCGGCACCTCCTCGCGCACCCGCTGCTCCAGGCGCTCGACCGCGTTGTGCGCCTCCTCGAGCGAGAGCTCGCGCGGAAGCTTCACGTGAAGCGACAGCTCGTAGCCCTTGGGGAGCCGCATCACGCGCACGTTGTGCACCTCGCGCACCTCCGGAATCGCGCTCGCTGCCGCGGTCGCACGTTCGCGCACGCTGCCCTCCGCCTCGGCGGGCTCGACGTGCACCACCACGTCCGCGCCGCCGAGCGCTCGCTCGATCAGCTCCTCGATGCGGTCGGCCACCGCGTGGGCCTGGCTCACTCCGGTGTCGAGCGGCACGCCGACGACGATGTCCACGAAGTGCCGCCCGGCGGCGTGGCGGACGCGCACGCGGCGGACCTCCACCTGCTCGTCGAGCTGAGAGAGGGCGTCGCGGATGCGCGCTTCCGCGTCCGCGGCGGTGCGATCCATCAACACGTCCACGGACTGCGTCGCCAGCCGGAGGGCAGCCAGCACCACGAGCACCGCCACGAACAGCGCGGCGACGGAGTCACCCCAGTGCTCGCCGGCCGACACGAGCACGAGGCCGACAACCACGGCGACCGAACCGGCCAGGTCTGAGGCGAAATGCAGCGCGTTCGCTGCGAGGGCCGGGGAGTTGTAGCGCTTCGACCCGCGGTAGCTGATGGTGGCCCGCGAGGCATCCAC
>DASUQG010000069.1:0-4951 GCA_036280695.1 Thermoleophilaceae bacterium | reverse complement strand
ACGATGGGCTGCGGCGACGAGTGCCCGTACATTCCCGGCAGGCGCTACCTGGACTGGGACCTCGAGGATCCGAAGGGCCTGCCGCTTGACGAGGTGCGCGCCACGCGCGACGACATCGACCGCAGGGTGAGGCAGCTCGTGGAGGAGCTCGACGCATGAAGACCCCGCAGCAGCTCTACGAGGACTGGGAGCGCGCCCACTGGTCCGCGCAGGACATCGACCTCAGCCGCGACCCCGAGCACTGGAGCTCGATGGACGAGAGCGAGCGCAAGCTCCTCTACTGGGTGCTGTCGTCGCTGATGGTGGCCGAGGAGCGCATCTCGACCCAGTTCTGCGGGCTGGTGCTCGCCCAGGACGACGAGGAGGAGGGCAGCTACCTCTCCACGCAGCTCGTGGACGAGAACCGCCACATGCAGTTCTACGCGCGCTTCCAGAACGAGGTGGTGGCCGACCCGGCCGCGATCGGCGCGCACGTGGCCCGCGCCCGCGAGGTGCTCGGCGAGCCGTTCCGCAGGGTCTTCGACGAGGCGCTCGTGGACGCCCACGACCGCCTGCGACGCGCGCCCGACAACCGCGAGGCCAAGGTCGACTTCGTGACCGTCTACCACATGATCATCGAGGGCACGCTCGGCATCACGGCCTCTCACTTCCTGCTCGACTTCCTGGAGCAGCGCGAGCTGCTGCCGGGCTTCGCCGACGGCTACGGCCGGATCGCGGCCGACGAGCAGCGCCACATCGCGTACGGCACCTGGTTCCTGCGCGAGGCGGTGGCCGAGGACCCCGCCATGGCCGAGGTCGTGCGCGCACGGCTGGTCGAGCTGCTGCCAGCGGTGGCCGACTCGGTGTCGCCGCCGAGCGAGGGGGCGTGGGAGGTGCTCGGCGTGGAGGACGGCGAGCTCGGCGCCTACGGACTGAGCGCGCTGACGCGGCGGCTGGGCGTGATCGGCATCTCGCTGGGCTAGCTTCGCGCGCGAGGCTCAACCGGCAGGCCGGCCGCGCGCCAGGCCTGAAAGCCGCCCGCGAGGTCGGTGGCACGCTCGAAGCCGAGCCGGCGCAGGTTGGCCGCGGCGAGGCTCGACTGGTAGCCCTCGTCGCACATCACGATCAGCAGGCGCCCCAGGTCGCTGACGCGATTGTCCCGGGCCGGGCTCGCGGGGTCGCAGCGCCACTCGAGCACGTTGCGCGGGAAGAACACCGACCCCGGGACGACGCCGTCGCGCTCGCGCTGAAGCTCCGAGCGGACGTCGACGAGAACGGCCCCGGCGGAGACGGCCGCGGCCGCCTCGACAGGCCCGAGCCGCTTCAGGTCGCGGCGGGCCTCTGCGACCAGCTGGTCCGCTGTGAGGCGGTCGGCCATCTGCCGACCCTAATGCGAAACAGCACACAATGGGAGCCTGAATTCCTGTTCGTCCGCGGTATCCCGGGTACCCGATAGGTACACCCGAATGAAGGACACGGATGTTCGAGAAGCTCAACAACCCACGAGAGGTCTTCGGCCACAAGCTCGGTTCTGCCCTGACCATGGAGCAGAACGTGCTCAAGATGCTGGGAGACCTCGAGGACGAGTCCCAGCGCGACGAGCTGAAGCAGCAGTTCCGCCACCACGCGGACGAGACGCGCCAGCAGATCGCCAACATCGAGCAGTCCTTCCGCGCCATGGGCGAGGAGCCGGACGACTCACCGTGCCAGGCCATCAAAGGCCTCGAGGCGGAGGCCAAGGCGAACATCAAGATGGCCGACGAGAGCGTCCTGGACGACGTGATCCTGGCCGGCGCCGCGGCTACGGAGCACCACGAGATCGCGGTCTACGAGACGCTGATCGCACACGCCGAGGAGCTCGGCGAGCCGGAGGTCGTGCAGCTGCTCCAGCAGAACCTCGAGCAGGAGCAGCACACGCTCGAGGAGGTCGCGCGAGCGCAGCGCCAGGTGGTGCACCAGGCGGTCGCCACCGCATAAAGCACACCGACTTGGCCCGCGGCTCCATGCCGCGGGCCAAGTCTTTACCAAGTCTTGTCACTGGCTTGGCCCGGCGATGAGGAGCGCCCCGCGAGCATCGGGAGCATGAAACTCATCGCACTCCTCACAGCACTGGTTCTCTCGCTTTCGGTCGCCGTCGCGAGCGCGTCGGCCGCCACCGAGTACGAGGGGACGGTCGTTCAGGTCAACAAGGACCGGCGGACCTTCCGCCTCAAGGACAGCGAGCGCGGCACGATCCGCATCAAGGTCACGCGCAACACCGTGTTCGAGCGAATCAACGGCTTCAGCGCCCTGCGCGTGGGCATGCACCGCGTCGAGGCCACCGTGAGGCGCTCGGACGGGCGCTGGGTGGCCACACACGTCGAGCGTTCGGGCGGCGGCGGCCGCCACGGCGGAGCCGACGACTAGGTCGCAGAAGGGATGACTAGCGTTGGGGCCTCGTGCCCCAACGCTCAGACATCCGCAACGTCGCGATCATCGCTCACGTCGACCACGGGAAGACCACGCTGGTCGACGCCATGCTGCGCCAGTCCGGCGTCTTCTCCGCTCACGAGGCCGAGGGACTCACCGACCTCGTCATGGACTCGATGGACCAGGAGCGCGAGCGCGGGATCACCATCCTCGCCAAGAACGCGGCGGTCCGCTACGGAGAGGTGAAGCTCAACCTGGTGGACACGCCCGGCCACGCCGACTTCGGCGGCGAGGTCGAGCGCGGCCTGACGATGGTGGACGGCGTGATGCTGCTCGTGGACGCCTCCGAGGGCCCGCTCCCTCAGACCCGCTTCGTGCTCCGCAAGGCGCTCGAGGCCGGGCTGCCGGTGGTGCTCGTCGTGAACAAGGTCGACCGCCCGGACGCGCGGATCGGCGAGGTGGTGAACGAGGTCTACGAGCTGTTCCTCGACCTGGACGCGAACGAGGAGCAGATCGAGTTTCCGATCGTCTACACCAACGCGAAGGCCGGCTGGGCCGCCACCGAGGAGGGCACCGAGGGCAGCGACCTCCGCCCGCTGCTCGACCTGCTTGTGGAGCGCATCCCGGCGCCCTCGTACGACGAGTCGCACCCGCTGCAGGCGCGCGTCACCAACCTGGACGCCGACCCGTATGTCGGTCGGCTCGCGCTCTGCCGGGTGCACCACGGGACCATCCGCAAGGGCCAGCAGGTGGCGTGGATCCGGCGCGACGACACGGTCGAGGACGTGAGGCTGACCGAGCTGTACGTGAACGAGGGGCTGGCGCGCGTGCCCGCCGACGAGGCCGGTCCGGGCGAGATCATCGCCATCGCGGGCATCCCCGAGATCACGATCGGTGAGACGATCGCCGACCCGGAGGACCCGCGGCCGCTGCCGCTGATCGCGATCGACGAGCCAGCACTCGGCGTGACCATCGGGATCAACACGTCGCCGCTCGCCGGCCAGTCGGGCTCCAGGCTCACCGCCCGCATGGTTCAGGACAGGCTCGAGCGCGAGCTGGTGGGCAACGTTGCGATCCGCGTGGTGGACAGCGACCGCCGCGACACCTGGGAGGTGCAGGGCCGCGGCGAGCTGCAGCTCGCTGTGCTGGTCGAGACGATGCGGCGCGAGGGCTTCGAGCTCACCGTCGGCAAGCCGCAGGTCGTAACACGCGAGGTTGACGGCAAGCTGCACGAGCCGATCGAGCGCCTCTCCATCGACGTACCGGAGGACTTTCTCGGCGTGGTCACCCAGATGCTCGCCCTGCGCAAGGGGCGGATGGAGAACATGGTCAACCACGGCACCGGCTGGGTGCGGCTCGAGTTCCTCGTCCCCACGCGCGGGCTGATCGGATTCCGCACCGAGTTCCTCACCGAGACGCGCGGGTCGGGGATCCTGCATTCGGTCTTCGAGCGCTACGAGCCCTGGCAGGGCGAGATCCGCACCCGACCGACCGGCTCGCTGGTGGCCGATCGCCGCGGGCCGACCGCCACCTTCGCGCTGCTGAAGTTGCAGGAGCGTGGGCAGCTGTTCGTGGGCCCGGGCGAGGAGGTCTACGAGGGGATGGTCGTGGGCGAGAACGCCCGCGCCGACGACCTCGACGTGAATGCGGTGCGCGAGAAGAAGCAGACGAACATGCGCGCGTCCGGCTCCGACGAGACCGTGAAGCTCGTCCCCCACCACCAGCTCTCGCTCGACCAGGCGCTCGAGTTCATCCGCGAGGACGAGTGCGTGGAGGTAACCCCCGCCGTGATCCGCCTGCGCAAGCTCGTACTCGACCCCGTCGAGCGCCAGAAGGCCGCGCGGGCGCGCAAGCGCGTGCCCGAGCCGGCGGCCTGAACTAGGGCACCCAGCGGTCGCCGGCCGGCGTGAGCATCAGCTCGTGCGTGTACGCGCGCGGCTGCTGCGAGGCCAGGTACTCCACCGCCTCGGCGATCAGGCGCATGTCGGCGAGCGAGTTCTTCGGCGCGTCGCGGGTGTAGTCGGCGGTCTTGGGGGACTCGATCGTGGCGTCCACGATCAGGAGCGCCACGTGGATGCCCTCCTCGCGCAGCTCCTGCGCGGCGGCGTGCGTCATCGCGCGCGTGGCCTGCGCGCCGGCGGACCAGAGGCCGCGGCCCGGCATCGCCCTGCGCGCCGAGCCGCCCGTGACCTGGATCAGGGTGCCGCCGTCGCCCGACTCGCGCAGCGCGCGGATGCCCGTCGAGAGGAACACGAACGACTGCTCGGCCACCGCCGCCGTCCAGCCGCGGAAGCCGTCGAGCGTGGCGTCGCCGATCGGGCCGCCGCCGAAGCCCTTGCCGTCGTCGGGCGGGCGGCTGGCGCTCACCGCGTTCACGATCAGGCTCGGCGGGCCGAGCTCGTCGCGCACCCGGGCGAGCGCGGATCCCAGGGTCTCCGGGTGGCTGGCGTCGGCCGCGATTCCGAGCGCGCCGCGCTCGCTCACCGCCGCCGCGGTCTCCTCGCTGCGCGCGATCGCGGCGCCGCGCCAGCCCCTCTCTTGGAGGTGATCGAGCATCGCGCCA
>DASUQG010000068.1:0-18795 GCA_036280695.1 Thermoleophilaceae bacterium | reverse complement strand
GGTGACGCGCTCGAGCTCACACTCCTCGCGCCCACGGACGAGCTGCGCTACAGGCCCATGGCGATCCAGGAGCCGTTCTCGCGTCCCGGACCGCGCCGTTACCCGCTTCGAAAGGTCGCCGGCCGCGTGGGGGCGGACTGGGTCCAGTCGGGCCTCGAGTGGGTCGACCCGGATGGCCAGCAGGCCCACACGACGGACGGGCACGCGATCCCGTACGACGCGCTGCTCCTGGCGGTCGGCGCGCGCACGGAGGTGCCCTACGAGCATGTGACCGTGTTCGACGACGCCCAGCCGGACGAGACCTACCGTGGCGTGGTGCAGGACGTCGAGGAAGGCTATACGCGCAGCGTCGCGCTCCTGCTCCCGGACGGACCGGCCTGGCCGCTTCCCGTCTACGAGCTCGCCCTGATGACTGCCGAACGGGCGCACAGCATGGGAATCGACGGATTGGCTCTCGACGTGGTCACCGCCGAGCCGGAGCCGCTCGCAGCCTTCGGGCATGCGGCGAGCGAGGCCCTCCAGGTGTTCCTTGCAGAACGGGGAGTGGAGGTCCACGCGCGCTCGCACGCCGAGGTGCCCGCCTCTCGCAAGCTCATCATCAGGCCGGCGGGCCTCGAGCTCGAGCGCGGCCGCATCATCGCCATGCCGCGGATCGTGGGCCCGCGGCTCCGTGGCCTTCCGGCGAACGAGGACGGTTTCATCCCAGTTGACGAGCGGTGCTGCGTCCGGGGCCTCGAGCCGCGCGTGTTCGCAGCCGGCGACGCGGCGGACCTCGAGGTCAAGCATGGAGGTCTCGGAGCACAAATGGCGGACACAGCGGCCGCCGGGATCGCGGCGCTCGCTGGAGCAGATGTCGAAGTCGAGCCCCTCCGACCGGTGATCCACGGGGTGCTGTACACGGGGTCGGACGCGCTCTATCTCACCGCTCGAATCGAAAACGGCCGGACCGAGTCGCAGCTGAGCCGGGAGGCGGAATGGCCCAAGGACGAGAAGGTCGTCGCCGAGGAACTCGGGCCGTTCCTGCGTTCCCTCGAATAGATCGGCGGTGAACTACGGAGCGCTGCGGCGGATCTCCCCGGATGCCCGAAGCCCTGTCCGCACCTACGTTGCGTGCATGACTTCCCCCAGTTCGACAGTCGAGGAGCTTCGACAGGATCTCGAGCGTCTGGTCGTGGAGCTCTTCGAGAGCGACCGCATCGGCGCGATCCCAGCGCTTGAGGTCAGTCGCCGCAACGGCCAGCTGGTGGTCTACGCCCGGCTTCCTGGCACGACTGCCGGCGATGCGCCGATGGGCGTCGAGGTTCGGCTGCCGTGCGGGAGCATCAGCGCGGCCTCCGCGGGCGCTCCGGCCGCGGCCGGATAGCTCGACCTAGGGAGTCAGCAGCCCGTGGTCGAGTGCCCAGCGGACGAGCTCGCCTCGTGACGCCAGGCCGAGGCGGCGCTGAACGCGTGCGCGGTGGGCTTCGACGGTTCGGACGCTGAGCACCAGGCGCTCGGCGATCTCCCGGCTGGTGTGCCCCAGCGCGACAAGACGCACGACGTCGCGCTCGCGGACCGTCAGACCGTCCGCACCCCGACGGCGCTCGAAGTCCTGCGCGGCCAATCGAACCGCGCGCACGAGACGCGGCCCCGGAGCGCCCGCGGGGGGCAGCACGATCGCCGTGTCCGGCGACGCTCGCCTCAGGGACGGAAGCGAACACAGGCCCTCGCGGTGACACAGGTCCGGGTCCAGCACGAGCACGCTCGGGCGCAGGGACCGAAGTGCCTCCTGTGCGTCGTCGAGCGACCTCGCGTGTCCCACCAGCTCGAAGTCGGGGCTGGCGCTCAACTCCGAGGCCGGGGCGTGGCCACCCGCTAAGAGCACTCTCGCCCGCACGTTCGCGAGCTTATGCGCGCACCTTCACGGGGCCATCCGGGGCATCCGGCAGCTCGGCTGCGGAGAACTACGTAATCCATAGCCGAGCGTTTGGGTGCGTCCTCGGCCGGACTTATATTGGCCCCGCTCGGGATGCCGACAGACGGAGGGCGCGCGTGGCTGGAGAGCGTAGGGCTCTGCTCGTTTCCAGGACATGGATACAGGTCGTCGCTCTGGTGATGCTGTTCGGGTTCTTCGTGCTCGGCCTGCTGGCCTACCGCACTTACCAGGCCAAGCCCCCGATTCCCGAGCGGGTAGTCGATCCCCAGGGAGCCTTGCTCTACACCGAGCGGGACGTCGAGCGGGGCCAGGAGGTGTTCCTCAACAACGGCCTCATGGAGTACGGCTCGGTGTTCGGTCACGGCGCCTACCTCGGCCCGGACTACACGGCGGACTATCTGCGGCGGGCGTCCGACTCTGTCAAGCGAAGCTATGGCGGCGAGCGCTCAGACAGCGCTGCCCGGCGCACGGTGGAGGACTTCCGCACGAACCGCTACGACAAGGCCACGGGCGTGCTGGAGCTGACCGAGGCACAGGCTGAGGCGCATCGCCGGCTCGTGCGCCATTACTCGCGCTTCTTCTCCGAGCCGACCACGAAGCACGGGCTGCGCCCCGACGCGATCACGAATCGCTCCGATCTCGCCGCGCTCACCGCCTTCTTCGGTTGGACCGCATGGGCAGGCGCAGCCGAGCGACCCGGCCACGACTACTCCTACACGAACAACTGGCCGCCCGAGCCGCGCGTGGACAACCGGCCGACGGCGAACGTGTTCGTCTGGTCGGTGCTGTCGCTCGTCGCGCTGCTGGGCGGCATCGGCCTGCTGTTCGGGGCGTTCGGGCGCTGGAACCTGCTCGGCTGGCATGGGCGCGAGCAGGCGTCGCTGAGCTTCAAGACTCCCGGTGAGGTGGCGCTGACGCCGGCCCAGCGGGCGTGTGCCTGGTTCTTCTTCGTGATGGCGGCGCTATTCGTCATCCAGACGCTCGTCGGCGCCGCCTCACAGCACTACCGCGCCGAGCTCGCGAGCTTCTTTGGCATCAACCTCGCACAGGTCTTCCCCTTCAACCTGATGCGCACCTGGCACGTCCAGCTCGCGCTGTTCTGGGTAGCGACCTCGTTCGTGGCCGCGGGCATCTTCCTCGCGCCCATGATCGCCAGGCGCGAGCCGCGCGGGCAGGGCAAGCTCGCTTTCATCCTGTTGGGAGCGCTGGCCGTCGTCGTGTTCGGCACGCTGATCGGGTCGTTCCTCGGGATCCACGGCTGGCTCGGGGACGCCGCGACCAACTGGTTCGGCCTCCAGGGCTTCGAGTACCTCGACCTCGCCCGGCTCTGGCAGGTGCTGCTCTCGATCGGGCTGTTCGTCTGGGCGTTCATGCTGTGGCGCGTTCTGCGAGGTCGCTTGCGGAGAGAGCACGTGGGGAACATGCCGTGGCTCTTCTTCCTGGCCGCGCTCGCGATCCCGGCGTTCTACGCGGTCGGGCTGATCGCGCAGACGGGGCAGCACTTCACCGTCAACGAGTTCTGGCGCTTCTGGGTCGTGCACCTCTGGGTGGAGGACTTCCTCGAGCTGTTCACGACGGTGATGGTCGCGTACATGTTCGTCCTGCTCGGCGTTGTGCGGGAGCGGGTCGCGCTGGTCGTGATCTTCCTCGACATCGTCCTCTACTCCGTCGGGGGCGTGATCGGGACGATGCACCACTTGTACTTCTCGGGGGAGCCCGCCGAGCACATGGCGCTCGGCGCGTTCTTCAGCGCCGCCGAGGTCATCCCGCTGACCTTCCTGACCGTGGAGGCGTGGTCGTTCCTGCAGCTTGGTGCGGCGCAGGAGTCGAAGTCGCGCACGCCCTTCCCGCACCGCTGGGCCGTGCTGTTCCTCGTATCCGTGGGCTTCTGGAACTTCCTCGGTGCAGGGATCTTCGGGTTCCTGATCAACCTGCCCGTGGTCTCCTACTACGAGATCGGCACTGCGCTCACGGCCAACCACGGTCACGCGGCGATGATGGGCGTCTACGGCATGCTCGCCATCGGCCTGGCGATGTTCTGCCTGCGCTACCTGATCCCGGCCGACCGCTGGCCCGAGAAATGGGCGCGGATCGCGTTCTGGTCCACGAACCTCGGCCTCGCGTGGATGTGCTTCGCGACGCTGCTCCCGCTCGGCATCGCCCAGCTCTACAAGTCCGTGGATGACGGGTACTGGGAGGCCCGCGACCTCAACTTCCTGACGGAAGACACGAACACGCTGATCGAGTGGCTGCGCCTGCCTGGCGACATCGTGTTCGTCGTCGGAGGAGCCCTCCCGGTGCTCTACATCGCTTGGATCGGCATCCGCCACACCGTCAAGCGCGTGACCCTCGAGGAGCCCGAGGACATCCTGTTCACGGAGGTGAGGGACCCGGAGGGCTTGCCGTCAGCCAGCAAGGAGGAGGCCGCCGCGGCCCACGTGACATGAGTTCCGAGGCCGTCATCGCCGCCGGCTACGCGGGCGCGCTGCTCGCGTGTTCGCTGGTTCTCGAGTGGCTGTCGGCGCACACTCACCGCCGCTCGCTCCGCTATCGCACCGCCGGCTTCGAGTACCACCCGCAGCACGACGCCTGGGAGTGTCCCGAGGGCGAGCACCTCTGGCCGCACGAGTTCGACCACGAGCGGCGCCTCGTCCGCTACCGGGCGAAGGCGCATGTATGCAACTCGTGCCCGGCAAAGGCACGCTGCACCGACTCCGACGAAGGGCGCGAGGTCGTGCGCCCGCTCGATCCGTGGCCGCACTCGGAGGCGGGGCGCTTCCACCGCGTGATCTGCCTGATGCTCGTGGTGCTCGCGGCGCTCGTGGCTACGGTGGCGCTGGCGCGCGACCACGGGCTGGCGGAGTCCGCGATGCTCCTCTCCCTCCTCGTCATCTGCGCCTTCCTGGCCCGGTTCCTGCTTCGCGACCTGCGGAGACACCCGGCGAACTTCCCCGAGCCCGAGCCCGCGCCCTCGCACAGCCTCCGGATGGCCGTCACCGGCGCCGACGGGAAGAGGGCGCCCAGCCGCTGGAGCTGACCCATGGAGCTTTGGGAGGTCGTCCGATTCCTGCACGTCGTCGCGCTCGCGTTCTTCGTCGGCGGGCAAATCATGCTGACCGTTGCGATCGTTCCGGTCCTGTCAGGACGCAACGAGGAGGTCATGCGAGCCCTGGCGCGGCGGTTCGGGGTAGCCAGTGGCGTGGCGATCGCGGTACTCCTTGGTACGGGGATCGCGCTCGCGTCGCACTTATCGCGCTGGCAGGACGAGACCCTGCAGGCGAAGCTCGCCGTGCTGGTGCTCGTCGCCGTGCTCACCGCTCTTCATATCGCGACCCCAAACAGCCGGGCGGTGTCGCTGGCGCTCACCGGCTCGTCCCTGACTGTGGTCTGGCTCGGCGTTGTGCTGACCCACTGAAGGTCAGCGATCGATCAGGTCGTTGTCGAGCGCGTAGCGGACGAGCTCGGCTCGCGTCGAGACGCCGAGCTTCTGCTGGATGCGCGCGCGGTGAGTCTCCACCGTGCGGACACTCAGATAGAGCTGGTCGGCGATCTCGCTGTTCGTATGGCCGAGGGCGATGAGGCGCAGCACGTCGATCTCGCGATCGCTCAGCTCCGCCAGCGCGCCGCTCGGCCCGTCGGGGGTTGCGGCCATGCGTGCGCCGAGATCCGGATTCAGCCAGGTGCCGCCGCCCGCCGCCGCGCGGATCGCCTGGACCAGCTCGGTGCCGGCGGCGTGCTTGAGCACGTAGCCGCGTGCGCCGGCCTGGAGGGCCTCGCGGGCGAAGGCCGGATCCTCCTGCATCGTCAGCACGACGACGGCAGTGCCGGGCGAGACCTCCAAGACGTTGGGAATCGCCTCGAGGCTCGAGCCGCCCGGCATGTTGAGGTCGAGCACGAGCACGGTCGGCTTGTGGCCGAGGGCGTAGCGCTTGGCCTCCTCGACGTCGCCCGCCTCCGCCACCACCTCGATGTCGGCCTCGGCCTCGAGCAGCATGCGCAGTCCGCTGCGGACCACCGCGTGGTCATCGGCCAGCACGATGGTGATCTCCTTGTCGGATTCGGCCACGCGTCGGCATTATGCGCCACGACGGACATGCGGACCCACCGTACTTTCCCGCAGCCATCCCAGTGGCTATCCCGGATTCGCGTGGCACTCTGCAAGGCGATGCTGTCGGACATGAAGAACGAATCGCTCATGGACAGAACCGGCCTGGGGCTGCTGCCCGGGCTGGTGCTCGCGCTCGGCCTGGTCGTGTTCGCCATGGCCTTCCTGCTTATGGGCTCCATGTGGGCCGTGTTCGGCGTATTGGCCCTGATCGTGATCGTGGCCATGGCCGTCGTGGCAGCCGTCGTCGCCCTGGTGGACGAGGATGGCGAACTGGGAACGTCGCTCCGCCAGGTGATCCCTGGCATGGCCTCCGGTACCAGGGACTCATCACGGCCGCTCGAGCACAACTAGCGGGAGCAGCCGCCGTAGGGCGGGACACCCCATGACCGACTGGCTGTTGGCGGTTGGCTGCATATTCGGCGTCAACCTGCTGCCGGCATTCGGCCCGCCGACGTGGGCCGTGCTCGTCTTCTTCCGGCTGAATTCCGATCTGCCCGCCGTTCCACTCGTTCTGGTGGGCGCCATCGCTGCCGCGGGCGGGCGGCTCGTGCTCGCGTCCGCCACACGGCGTTTTCGGGGCCGGTTCTCCGAGAAGAGGCGCGAGAGCCTTGCGGCCGCGGAGGAGGTGCTCGTGGGAAGCCGGACGAAGGCGGCCGCGGGCCTGGGTCTCTTCGCCCTTTCGCCCGTCCCGTCCGCCCAGCTGTTCGTCGCCGCCGGCCTGCTTACCGTTCCCCTCGTGCCGCTCACGGCAGCCTTCTTCGCGGGCCGGCTGGTGTCGTATTCGCTCTACGTCGGCGCCGCCTCCGCGGCGAAGGACAGCCTCGGATCCGTCCTCGGCGAAGCGTTCGGATCGCCGCTGGGGATCGCGCTCCAGCTTGCGATGGTGGCAGGCCTCGTAGTGTTGTTGCGCGTGGACTGGGCGGCACGACTGACACGTCGGTCGAACGAATCGGCTGCCGCATGAGCGCCGCGAGGTCTGACCTGGCGCTGGTCGACGAGTACTGGCGAGCCGCGAACTACCTGTCGGTAGGCCAGATCTACCTGCTGGACAACCCGTTGCTCCGCGAGCCGCTGAGGCTCGAGCACGTGAAGCCGCGGTTGCTCGGGCACTGGGGGACGACGCCGGGGCTGAACCTGCTCTACGCCCACATGAACCGAGCGATCCGCGAGCGTGACCTCAACGCCATTTACGTCACAGGCCCTGGCCACGGCGGGCCGGGACTGGTGGCGAACACCTATCTCGAGGGCACGTACTCGGAGGTCTATCCCGAGATCGGCGAGGACGAGGACGGCATCCGCAGGCTCTTCCGGCAGTTCTCCTTCCCGGGCGGCGTGCCGTCGCACGTCGCGCCCGAGACGCCGGGCTCCATCCATGAGGGCGGCGAGCTCGGCTACGCGCTCGTGCACGCCTACGGCGCCGTTTTCGACAACCCCGACCTGCTCGCCCTCTGCGTGGTCGGCGACGGCGAGGCGGAGACCGGCCCGCTCGCGGCGAGCTGGCATTCCAACAAGTTCGTGAACCCGGCCCGCGACGGCGCGGTCCTGCCGGTGCTGCACCTGAACGGCTACAAGATCGCGAACCCGACCGTGCTGGCCCGGATTCCGAGCGAAGAGCTCCGTGCGTTGCTCGAGGGCTACGGGCACGCACCCCGCTTCGTGGAGGGGGACGACCCCGCGGCGGTTCACGAGGACCTCGCCGCGGCGCTCGACGAGTCCCTAGACGAGATCGGGCAGATCCAGGCACGGGCTCGGTCGGGCGACCCAGGTCGAGCGCGCTGGCCGATGATCGTGCTGCGCACGCCGAAGGGCTGGACCGGTCCGGAGGAGGTCGACGGGCTGCCGGCCGAGGGCAGCTTCCGCTCCCATCAGGTGCCGCTTGCCAACCTCGCGGACAACCCGGAGCACCTGCGCGTCCTCGAGGACTGGATGCGCTCGTACCGCCCGGAGGAGCTGTTCGACGAGGGCGGGCGGCTGCGCGGTGAGCTGCGTGCTCTCCGCCCCGACGGCGAGCGGCGGATGGGTGCGAATCCGCACGCCAACGGTGGGCTTCTCCTGCGCGATCTGCAGCTGCCCGACTTCCGGGGTCATGCGGTGAAGGTGGAGGAGCCCGGCCAGATCACGAGCGAGGCGACGCGCGTGCTCGGAAGCTGGCTCGGGGACGTGATGCGCGCGAACGAGTCGTCTCGCAATTTCCGCGTGATGGGGCCGGACGAGACGGCCTCGAACCGGCTCGGCGCCCTGTTCGAGGCCACCGATCGTGCCTGGATGGCCGCGCGTCAGGCGGGCGACGACCACCTCTCACCCGAAGGCCGCGTGATGGAGGTTCTCAGCGAGCATCTCTGTCAGGGCTGGCTCGAGGGCTACCTCCTTACCGGCCGCCATGGCCTCTTCAACTGCTACGAGGCGTTCATCCACATCGTCGACTCGATGTTCAACCAGCACGCGAAGTGGCTCAAGGTCACCCGCGACATCCCCTGGCGGATGCCGATCGCTTCCCTCAACTACCTGCTGTCGTCGCACGTCTGGCGCCAGGATCACAACGGCTTCTCGCACCAGGATCCGGGCTTCATCGACCACGTCGTCAACAAGAAGGCCGAGATCGTGCGGGTGTACCTCCCGCCCGACGCCAACTGCCTCCTCTCCGTAGCCGACCACTGCCTTCGGTCCCGCGACTACGTGAACGTCATCGTGGCGGGCAAGCAGCCGTCGCTGGACTACCTATCCATCGACGACGCGATCACCCACTGCACACGCGGCATCGGGATCTGGGATTGGGCCTCGACCGACGGCGGTAGCGAGCCGGACGTCGTGCTGGCGTGTGCCGGGGACATCCCGACCCTGGAGACCGTGGCGGCCGCCGGCTTGCTCCGTCGGCACCTACCGAGCCTCAAGGTACGGGTCGTGAACGTGGTAGACCTCATGCGCCTTCAACCGGCCTCCGAGCACCCGCACGGACTGCCGGACTCCGAGTTCGACGCCCTGTTCACCACCTCGCGGCCCGTCATCTTCGCCTATCACGGCTACCCGACGCTGATCCACCGGCTCGCGTATCGCAGGCGCAACCACGCGAACCTGCACGTGCGCGGGTACAAGGAGGAGGGCACCACAACCACGCCGTTCGACATGGTGATGCTGAACGACCTCGACCGCTACCACCTGGTCATGGACGTGATCGATCGCGTGCCGGGTCTCGGCGAGCGGGAGGCCGCGCTCCGACAGCACATGGTGGACGAGCGGCTGCGGCATCGTGCGTACACCCGCGAGCACGGCGACGATCCTCCGGACGTGCGCGACTGGACGTGGCCGGGTGGGCCGTCCGCGCGCGAGGAGCCGGCGCGCGGCGTCCCCGGTTAAACGCAGACGTGCGCGTGCTGGTGGTCAACGCCGGGTCGAGCAGCATCAAGCTGTCGCTGCTAGACGCCGACGACAGCGAGCTCTGGTCGACGGAACTCGCAGCACCCCGCGCGGTCGCCGAGGCTGGCGCCGTGGCCGCCGCTCTGGCCGAGCTGCCGGCGCGCCCCGACGTCGCCGGACACCGGATCGTTCACGGAGGCGATCGCTTCCGCGAAGCGGTGGTCGTCGACGAGCACGTCGAAGCGGAGCTACGTGAGCTAACGGCGCTCGCGCCGCTCCACCAGGCGAAGTCGCTGGCTGCGCTCGATGCGGTGAGGCGAGCAGTGCCGAACGTGCCAGAGGTCGCCTGCTTCGACACCGCTTTTCACGCGACGCTCCCGCCGGAGGCCACGACCTACGCGCTCCCGCGAGCGTGGCGGGAGCGGTACGGCGTTCGGCGCTATGGGTTCCACGGGCTCTCGCATGCTTACGCCGCGCGCTCGGCGGGTGACGCGCGCAAGGTCGTGACGTGTCACCTCGGGGCGGGCGCATCCCTATGCGCGGTGCTCGACGGCCGCTCCGTGGACACCACGATGGGCTTCACCCCCCTCGAGGGACTGGTGATGGCTACGCGCTCGGGCTCCATCGACCCCGGTCTGCTGTTGTGGCTTCAGCGCCAGGAGCGCCTCGGCGTCGACGAGATGGCCGATGCGCTCGAGCATGAGTCCGGCATCTTCGGGCTCGCCGGGACGGCCGACATGCGCGAGCTGCTCGAGCGCGAGGACCGCGACGCGCAGCTCGCGCTCGATGTCTACATCCACAGGCTTCGAGCCGGAATAGCCGCGATGGTCGCGAGCCTGGGCGGCCTCGACGCTCTCGTATTCACCGGGGGCATCGGGGAGCGCGCCGCCCGCGTACGCGAGCTTGCCTGCGCGGGCCTGGATTATCTGGGGGTCGGCACATCTGCAGTGCGCGTGCTCACCGTGCGGGCGCGAGAGGATCTCGAAATCACGCGTCAGGCCCGCGCGCTGCTCCGTGGAGAGAACCTCGAGCGGCTATAGCCGCGCACCACGCCGCGCGGGTGCCGGAACGACAGCCGCGAACAAGCGACGCCGGTCTGATTCTCACTACTCGTACACCAGCGCCTCGATCACCTTCAGCCGGGCCGCCCGCCGCGCCGGCCAGACCGCGGCGAGGACGCCGAGGACGACGGACGCGATGGCGACCGCGACGACGATCGGTCCGGGGAAGTGGAAGGTCAGCCCGGGCAGGACCTCGTCGACGCCGCGCAGCCAGGCGTAGCCGATCACCGTCCCCGCCAGCACGCCAACTACGGCACCGGCGATCGTGATCATCACGCTCTCGTCGACCATCGTCGCGCGAACCTGCCAGCGCGAGGCGCCGAGGGCGCGCAGCACGCCGATCTCGCGGGTGCGCTCGATCACCGACATCGCCAGGGTGTTGATGACGCCCAGCAGGCTGACGATGATCGCGATGATCACGATCGCGTTGAACATGTTGAAGGTGCGGTTGATTTCGTCGCTGACCTCCTGCTTCGCGTCAGCGGCCGACTGCATCTCGAGGTTTGGGTACCTGCGGTCCAGGAGATGGGCGATCTTCGCTTCTAGCGCGGGCCGCTGCTCAGCGCTGCGGGCCTCGACGGCGAGCTCGGCTGGCTGGGAGTTGCCGTAGACCTGGCGCATCGTGTCGAGCGAGACCCGCATTTCCATCCCGTTCATCGGGCCGAGCGAATCGATGACCCCGATCACCTTCGCGCTCCGCCGACCGGCCGGGCCGAGGAGGGCGATCTTGTCGCCGCGCTCGAGGTGCGCCCTGTTCGCGTAGGTGCTCCCGAGCAGCACGCCGCCCTGGGCGAGCTCGGCATACGCCTCTGAACGGCTGACGCCCTGGAACTCGGTGCGGTCAACCTTTGGCTGCCTCGCCGGGTCGACCCCGGTCGCCAAGCCGAGCTTCGACCCGCTCTTCACGGCGGGGAGGTCGAGCTGCATCGCCCTCAGCGGAGCGACCGTGCCGGTCTGTGGCATGCCCTCGATCGCCGTCTGGACCGAGCGCGGCACGCCCGGTCCCCCGCCCTGCTCGATCGTGAAGCCCTGTGCCTGGACGGTGAAGTCGCGGGCGAAGGCCTTGTCCATCTGATCGTTGATGGTCCCGATGAAGCTCGACGACATCGAGCTGTTGACGACGACCACCGAGAGGCCGATCGTCAGCGCGATGGCGGTAGCGGCGGTGCGGAGCGGGTTGGAGAGCAGCGAGTCCGCCGCCAGCCGGCCACCGGTTGGGAGGAGCCGGCGGACGGGCACCGCGAGCCAGCGGATGACCGGCAGGATGATGAACGGCGCGGCCGCCGCCATGCCGGCGAACATCGTCATGGTCATCAGGATCCCGCCGTAGGCCGCAAGGCCGCCCGTCTCGCTCTCGCCGCCGAACCAGAACGAGCCGCCGAACCAGACGCCGGGGAGGAATAGCGCGAGGCCGATCACGAGTCGCCGCTTGGAGGCGGTGCGACGCACCTGGGCATTGCCCAGCACCGCCCGAATGGGCGAGATGCGCCCGGCACGCCGTGCGGGCCACCACGCGCTGAGCAGGGTGACGATGATGCCGATGAAGGCGGCGGTGATCGCAGCGCCGATGCTGAAATGGAGCGAACCGACCGGGACCCCCATGCCCCGCATCAGCGAGATCAGTCCCGACGCGAGGAGCAAGCCGAGCCCCAGCCCGAGCACGGTGCCGACGATTCCGAGAACCAGCGCCTCGATAAGAACAGAGCCCATCGCCATGCGGCGCGAGGCGCCGAGCGTGCGCAGCATCCCGAGCTCTCGCATGCGCTGGAGCACCGTCATGTTGAAGCTGTTGAGAATCAGGAAGCCGCCGACGAACAGCGCGACGCCTGAGAAGAAGTAGAGAACGACGTTGAGCCCGGCGAGCTGGTCTGAGACCTGGTCCGACACCTCCCCGGGCGTCTGGACTCGGGCGCCGGAACCGACGATGTGCGCGACCCTCCTCTTGAGCGGTCCGACGTCGCCGCGGTCATCCGCGACGATCGAGATCTGCATCCAGCCCTTCGGCTGGTCGAAGAGCCGCCGTGCGGCCGGGAGCGGCATCGCCGCATATCCGAGCCCGCCGACGTTGAGGCTGCTGGTGAGCTTGAAGATGCCGATGATTGGCAGCTCGGTGCGGCCCGTCGGGCCGGCCACGCGGACCCGGTCGCCGACGTGGTAGCCATGGTCGCGCGCCCAGTTCTGCTCGACCATCACCTCGCGGCCGCTCGCGATTCGCCGCCCCTCGACGAGGCGGAAGTCGTAGGGCTGGTAGCCCTCAGTCTCATAGCCGGCGATCAGCATCTGGCCCTTGGGGCCCTTGACGGGGCTGTCGTCCTTGTTCAGCCGTGTGAACATGCCGCCGACCATTCCCGCGGCATCGCGCACGCCCGGGACGTCTTTGATGCCGTCCAGCGTGCCCTCCGCCATCGTGCCGTTGCCCTCGCCCATCACGACAAGATCGGTCTCGCCCCAGGCGGAGTCGATGACCTCGTCGAAGGTCGCGCGGATCGTGCCCGTGAGAAGCAGGACGCCGAACACCATGCCGACGCCGAGGACCACGCCGAACGCGGTCAGGACGGAGCGCAGCGGCCGGGTCCGGAGCTGGCGAAACGCGAGCGAGTTGAATGAGCGCAGCACAGCGGCGTCCTAAGCGGTCGCGAGCTCGCGCTCGTCCGGGGACTGGAGCGAGGCGAGGTAGTCGGCCGCACGGCGTGCCGAGCCGCCCTCTACCTCGCCGGCGATCTTGCCATCCCTCAGGAAGATCACCCGGTCAGCGGTCGCGGCCGCCGCTGCGTCGTGCGTGACCATCACGATCGTGTGGCCTTCCTCCTCGTTGAGCTCGCGGAGGACGCGCAGGACTTCGCGGCCTGATTTCGTGTCGAGATTGCCGGTCGGCTCATCCGCGAGCACGAGTTCGGGAGAAAGTAGAAGAGCGCGGGCGATGGAGACCCGTTGCTGCTGGCCGCCCGAGAGCTCCGCCGGCAGGTGGTCCATTCGGTCTCCCAGGCCGACGCGCGCCAGCAGGGTCCTGGCGCGCTCGCGGATCGCCCGGCCATGCAGCTTCGCGATCACGGCCGGCAAGGTCACGTTCTCCTCAGCGGTCAGCGAGGGGAGCAAGTTGAAGAACTGGAAGACGAACCCGATGTGGTCGCGGCGGAGCTCCGTGAGCTGCTTGTCGTCGAGGCCTTCATAGTGGAGGCCGCCAACCGCGACAGTCCCTGAGGTGGGCGACTCGAGCGCGCCGACTATGTGGAGCAAGGTGCTCTTACCAGAGCCGGAGGGGCCCATGATGGCGACCATCTCGCCAGCTTCGACAGTCAGGTCGACACCGTCCAGGGCCCGGACCTCGGTGCGGCCTGCGCCATAGTGCATGTGCAAGTCGTGCGTCTCGATAGCTGCGGCTGTCATGACGTCAAGCTACGGTCGGCCGCCGCGTCGGGCATCCGTGCATGGCCCTGGATGGCGTCGGTAATTACCCGCACCGGCCAGCTGCGCGAAGAGCCTGCCGTACTGCTCGAGGTGGCGGTCGCCCAGGTACTCCGCCGTGGCTCGCTCGCGCGCATTTCGCCCTAGGCGCTCCGCCTCTTCGGGGTCGCGGAGCAGCGCCTCGACGGCGGCACCGAACTCGCCGAGATCGCGCGGGTCGCGGACGAGCAGTCCGTGCTCACCGTGGACGATCTGGTCGGCGATCCCGCCCACCGCGCTCCCGACGACGGGACGTGATTTCCACATCGCCTCGGCGACGGTGAGGCCGAAGCCTTCGGCGATGCTCTTCTGTACGACCACGGTCGCGTGTCGCTGAAGAGCGTTGACCATCGCCGCGGCCTCGTCGGGGTCGGCCATCGGCATGCACGCGAGGTGCACGCGTCCACGCAGGGCGTGCGGGAGACGCCGCCAGCGATCGACGCAGTCGTCGTAGATAAGCGCCGCCTCGGGGTCGTCCGCGACACCTGTCACGGCAGGACCGGCGAGAACCAGGTGGGCCCCCAGGGCGGGGTCGACGTGCTCGACGAAGCCCTCCATCACGCCGGCCATGTCCTTCATCGAGTCCCAGCGCGAGGCCTGGATCACCATCGGCGCGTCGGCCGGCGTCGGTGGCCCGTTCTGAACGATGTCGACGTGGCGGTTGATCCTGCCGGGAGAACCGTCCCTGCGGCGGAACGGCACCGCCGGGGGCGTCTTGTCGCCTTCCAGCAGCCCGCAATAGGCGAGAGCCACACGCACGTTCCGGCGCGACACGGGCTCGTTCTTTGCCGAGAAAGGGTCGATCGACGGCTGGACCACATGCGTGCGCGCGTCATCGGCCCAGGGCGGCGCGAAGGCGGGGCGCGACACCACGTAGGCCTCCGCGTCCTCGATGTACGAGCGCAGGAAATCCCATGCGCGCGCGGTCCACTCGTTGGGAGCGTCGGCGCCGACATGGGAGCGCCACACGACACGCGCACCCGCTGCGGCGAGGAACGGGCACAGGCCGGCTGGCTGGGGATCGTGGATCAGCGCGACGTCGCCCGCTCGAACGAGCGCGAGGATGTCGTCGGCGTTCCGGCGGATCACGCGCTCGTAGTGGCGCCGCTCGGCCGCCCCGAGTTCGCCCCCGTCGCCTGGCGACCCGTATAGCCCGTTGTGAATCCGCTTCGTGATCGCGAAGAACTCGGGGTCTCCGGCGATCACCAGCCAGCGAGCGTCGATGCCCGCGCCTCGGACGTACGCGAGCAGCGTCTGAAGCATCTCGGCGACTCCGCCGCCTGTCGCGGTCGAATTCACGTTCAGCACCGTGCGGCCGGTGAGCGCGCCCTGTGCGGCATCGGCGATCTGCTCGAACCGAGCCATTCGCTCGGCCCCGATCAGCGGCTCGAGCCTGGCGGCGTCAAGGGCCTCCACGTGGACCTCTTGAAGCCGGCGCGTGTGCGTCCGCGTGGTCACGACTCAGAGCCTGCCGCGGCGCGGAGCGCACGTCATCGGGAGTGGCTGCGGACGCTCATGCGGGTTCCTACGTACTCGCTCGGCGGCACTTCCGCGGTCGTTCCGGTAGCTCCTCCCGATGGCCGCGGCTCGCACCAGATCGATGATGGCCTGGACACCGAGCCCCAGGAGGTCTGTGATGAGCAAGCTCTACATCTACGCCGGAATCGCAGCGAGCTGCGTGATGATCGCGATCGGCGTCGGCGCGATCGCGGTCGGGCTGGACGGCCGCTCGACAGTTCGTGACGAGCTCGCACGCGAGAACATCGTCGGCACGCCCGACATGAAGAAGGTGGCCAACGAGAAGATCAACACCGGCCAGGAGGCGCGCGACTTCGCCGCCGGCATGCGGGTTCACACGCTCGAGGCGACAAAGGGCCAGACGTACGCCGAGATGCCACGGTTCCTGGACAAGAACGGCAAGCCAACCGCCGACGAGACGGCGGCCGCGGTGGATCCCAAGTCGGGCGAGCCGGTGAGCAATCCGGCCCGCGAGATCTGGGTGACGGAGACGGCACTCACGACCGCTCTCAACACGTCCTACTTCGCTGAGAACGTCGCGAACTTCGCCGTCATCATGGGCATCGCGCTCCTGCTAGCCGGAATCGGCTTCCTCGTGCTGACGCTGCGGCTCCCGTGGCGCCGCACGGAGACGGCCGTTGTCAAGGGCGGCACTCACGAGCCCGCGATGGCCAGCTGAAAAGCCAGCCCTCCGGAGGTGTCGAAGCCCCCGTCCCGGTTCGCCGGGGCGGGGGTCTCGCCGTTCCCGTGCGGCTTTCTACGGACAGATGCGCGCATCTCCCCGGATGTGCCACAGGCGCTGGGCCCGCATGCTGGATTCATGACATCGATAAAGCACGCGGCGTCTGAGTTCCTCGCCAACCGTCGCATAGCGGTGACCGGGGTTTCGCGGAGCCCGCAAGACCACGGCAGCAACGTGGTCTACAAGCGTCTACGCGACCGCGGATACGAGGTCTTCGCCGTCAATCCCAACGCCGACGAGGTGGAGGGCGACCCGGCCTACGACGACCTGCGCTCGATTCCCGGTGGCGTGGAGGCGGTCGTGATCGGAACCAGGCCGGAGCTCGCCGAAGACACCATGCGCGAGTGCGCCGATCTCGGCATCAAGCAGGTGTGGATGCATCGGTCGTTCGGCGAGGGCAGCGTATCCGCGACGGCGACCGAGTACGGCCGCGCACGCGGCATCACCGTGATCGACGGCGGCTGTCCGTGCATGTTCGACCCGACCGCTGATACCGGTCACAAGGTGATGCGGATTGTGTTCACGCTGAACGGCCACGTCCCCCGACAGGTGAGGGCGTGACGCGATGAAGCGTGTCGTCGTCGATCACTTCGGTGGGCCCGAGGTCTTGACGGTGATCGATGACGAGGTCCCCCGTCCGGCACCGGGCGAGGTTCGCGTCAGGGTGCTGGCGGCCGGCGTGTCGTACACCGATGCGATGCTCCGCGCCGGTTCGTATCTCGGCGTGCCGAAGCCGCCGTTCACGCCCGGCTACGAACTTGTCGGCGTCGTCGAGGAGCTCGGCCCGGGCTGCTCGAGGCTGCGCGTGGGCGACCGCGTCGGCGCGCTGACTGTGTGGGGCGCGGACGCGGAGCGCGTATGTGTTCTGGAGGCAGAGGCGGTCGAGGTGCCCGAGGACCTCGACCCAGCGCAGATTCTCAACCTCGTCTTCACCTATATGACCGCCTACCAGCTGCTGCATCGCACGGCCGCGGTGAAGAGCGGGGAGGCGGTGCTCGTGCACGGTGCGGCAGGCAGGGTGGGCACCGCGGTCCTCGAGCTCGGAGCCGCGGCGGGGCTCCGCCTGTACGGGACCTGTTCGGCGCGCGACCGCGCTGCGGTAGAGCGGCACGGCGCCGTGGCGATCGACTATCGCAACGAGGACTTCCTGGCTCGGGTGCGCAAGCTGACCCCGGACGGTGTGGACGTCGTGCTCGATGGGTTCGGCGGCGGGCTGTCGCTGCGCTCGTTCCGCGCGCTGCGACCTGGCGGACGGCTGGTCGTGTTCGGCCACTCGGGCACGGTCGCGCACGGGCGCAGGAGCTGGCGAGGGTGGATCAAGTGGTACGCGACGACCGCAACTGTCGCACTGTGGGGCCTGCTCTCGCCGCGCCGGCGTGTGCTGGTCTACCGGATCCAGAAGCTGCGCGAAGGGCATCAAGTGCTTCCGGTGAGCGGGCGTCGCCGAGCGCTTCCCGTGGGTGGAGGTCCCCGGGACCCGGAGTGGTTCCGGCAGGACTTCCGCGTCCTGCTCGAGCTGCTCAGTGAGGGCAAGATCCACCCGGTCGTCGCCGAGCGCCTGCCGCTGTCCGACGCTCGTCGCGCGCACGAGCTGCTCGAGAGCTCGGCGGATAAAGGGAAGCTCGTGCTCGTGCCCTGAGCCGACGAGGAGGCCCGCTGATGCCGCCGCGAGCGCGCTACCTGCCCATCGCCGAACACGGCCTTATCGGCGATCTGCACACCGTCGCGCTCGTCGGCACCGATGGGACCATCGATTGGTACTGCTGCCCGCGGTTCGACTCGCCGAGCGTCTTCGCGGCGATTCTCGACGCCGACAACGGGGGCCTGTTCCGCATCTCACCCGACTGCGACGACTGGACCTCGAAGCAGCTCTACCTGCCCGACACCAACATCCTGATCACGCGCTTCCTGACGCCGGAGGGCGTGGGGGAGGTGCAGGACTTCATGCCGCCGGCGCGGTCCGGCGAGGCGGCGCACCGCCACCGCATGATCCGCCGGGTGCTCGCCGTGCGTGGGCAGATGCGCTTTGTCGTCGAGGCCGCCCCGCGCTTCGACTACGCGCGCGCGCGCCACGACGTCGCGCTCACCGAGCACGGCGCGCGCTTCTGCTCCTCCGAGCTGGAGCTCAGCCTCTCGACCGACTGCCCGCTCGAGATCGTCGACGGCCGCGACGTGAGCGCACGCCCCGAGCTCCGGGCGGGGGAGACGGCCACATTCGTGCTCGACCGCGTCGAGGCTGGCCAGCTCCCCGTGCCGTGCTCCGACGCCGACATCGCCGCTGAGTTCGACGCCACCATGGCGTTCTGGCGGCGCTGGCTCAGCCGCTCGCGCTACAGCGGCCGCTGGCGCGAGACGGTGCATCGCTCCGCGCTCACCCTCAAGCTGCTCACATACGCGCCCACGGGCGCCATCGTGGCTGCCCCGACCACCAGCTTGCCCGAAGCGCTGGGCGGGGCGCGCAACTGGGATTACCGCTACACGTGGATCCGCGACGCTGCCTTCACGCTCTACGGGCTGCTGAGGCTCGGGTTCATCGAGGAGGCCGGTGCGTTCATGGAGTGGTTGGAACGGCGTTTCCGCCACGCGGCCGACCGCGAGTCGGGCCCGCTGCAGATCATGTACGGGATCGACGGGCGCGAGGATCTGCCCGAAG
>DASUQG010000067.1:0-16735 GCA_036280695.1 Thermoleophilaceae bacterium | reverse complement strand
GGGTCCACCGACCCGAAGGTCGACTGGGTGTCCGACTTCGAGAAGCAGACCGGCTGCCAGGTCAACGTGAAGATCGGCAACACGTCGGACGAGATGGTCACGCTGATGCGGACCGGAAAGTACGACGGCGTGTCGGCATCGGGTGACGCCACCCTGCGCCTGATCGCCGGCGGCGACGTCGACCCGGTCAACACCGACCTGATCCCCAACTACGCCGATGTCTTCGAGGGGCTGAAGGACCAGCCGCACAACACCGTCGACGGCGTCAACTACGGCGTCCCGCACGGCCGCGGCGCGAACCTCCTGATGTTCAACAAGGACGTCGTGAAGCCGGCGCCGGACTCCTGGGCGGTCGTCTGGGGCGGCGACGAGAGCCAGCCCTACAAGGGCAAGATCACCGCATACGACAGCCCGATCTACATCGCGGATGCGGCACTCTATCTCAAGGCCACCCAGCCGGATCTGGGCATCGACAACGTGTACGAGCTGGACGACAAGCAGTTCCAGGCCGCGGTCGACCTGCTCAAGCAGCAGCGCGACGTGATCGGCGAGTACTGGTCCGATTACACGAAGGAGCAGGCGGCGTTCACGTCCGGAGACACCGTGGCGGGAACGACCTGGCAGGTGATCGCGAACCTCGTCCAGGGCGACAAGAAGTCGCCCCCGGTCGATGCGATCCTGCCCGAGGAGGGCTCAACCGGATGGTCGGACACCTGGATGCTCTCCTCCGAGGCCAAGCACCCGAACTGCATGTACAAGTGGATGGACCACATCATCAGCCCGCAGGCGAATGCCGACGTGGCCGAGTGGTTCGGGGAGGCACCCGCCAACAGCAAGTCGTGTGACCTGACCGCTGTGGAGGATCACTGCAAGATCTTCCACGCGGACGACGAGGAGTACTTCGACCAGGTGGCCTACTGGACGACACCGACGAAGGACTGTGGCGACGACCGGGGAGACACCTGCAAGGACTACTCCGAGTGGGTCAAGGCCTGGACGGAGATCAAGGGCTAGAGCCCTGGATTTGAGCTGGCCGCTGTAGCCAGATACCTCTGGCGCCGGCCCCGCCTTCAGCTGAGCTTGCTGTTGGCGGGGCCGGTCGGCTGGCTCCTGATCGCCTACCTGGGGTCACTTGCCGTCCTGTTCATCGCGTCGCTGTGGCAGCTCGACGACTTCAGCGGCGAGATCGTCCAGGACCCCGGCCTCCAGAACTTCAAGGAGCTGATCGAGACCCCGGTCTACCGGGACATCGTCCTGCGCACGGTGCTGATCGCCGCGCTGGTCACGATCACGGACATCGTCCTCGCCTTCCCGATCGCCTTCTACATGGCGAAGGTGGCCTCGCCGCGGGTGCGGGCGCTGCTCGTGGTCGCGGTGCTGATGCCGCTCTGGTCGAGCTACCTCGTGAAGGTCTACACCTGGCGGATCATGCTCCAGAACGAGGGCATCGTGAACTGGGTGCTCGACCCGTTCGGCCTCCAGGGGCCCGGCTTCGGGAACGTGGCCACCTGGCTCGTCTTCTCGTATCTGTGGCTTCCGTTCATGGTGCTGCCGATCTACGCCGGCCTCGAGCGCATCCCGAACTCGATGCTCGACGCGTCGGGCGACCTCGGCGGGAGACCGTGGATGACCTTCCGGCGCGTTGTGATGCCGCTGGCGCTACCGGCCGTCGTGGCCGGCTCCATCTTCACCTTCTCGCTCACGCTCGGGGACTACATCGCGCCGACTCTCGTGTCGAGCACGCAGTTCATCGGCAACGTCGTGTACTCGAACGTGGGGATCGCCAACAACCTGCCGCTCGCCGCGGCGTTCGCGACCGTGCCCGTGGCGATCATGATCGTGTACCTGCTGATCGCGCGCCGGCTCGGCGCGTTCGAGTCGCTGTGACGGTCCGCTGATGCACATCTCCCCGGGAGTGCGCTGGGTGTTGCGGATCGGGACCGCGATCACGCTGGCGTTCATCTACATCCCGCTGATCGTGATCGCGATCTACGCGTTCAACGAGTCGCGCTCCCAGGCGTGGCCGATCGACGGTTTCACGCTCGAGTGGTTCGAACGCGCGGTGAACAACCCGGGCGTGCGGGACGCGTTCTGGACCTCGATGAAGGCGGCGCTCGGCGCCACGGCGGTGGCCCTGCTGCTCGGCACGCTCGCCGCAATGGCCGTCTCGCGCTATCGGTTCTTCGGCCGGGAGACGATCTCGTTCCTGATCATCCTCCCGATCGCGCTGCCCGGGATCGTGACCGGCATGGCGCTCAACTCGACCTTCACGCAGGTGCTCGGAGTGGACCTGTCCCTGTTCACCGTGATCGTCGGGCACGCCACCTTCTGCATCGTCGTGGTCTTCAACAACGCGGTGGCGCGGCTGCGGCGCAGCGGCACGTCGCTCGAGGAGGCGTCCATGGACCTGGGCGCCAACGGCTGGCTGACGTTCCGCCACGTGACCTTCCCGACGCTGCGCACGGCGCTCGTGGCGGGTGGCCTGCTCGCGTTCGCGCTCTCGCTCGACGAGATCATCGTGACCACCTTCACGATCGGCAGCGAGCAGACGCTGCCGATCTGGATCTTCACCAACTACGCGCGCCCGAACCAGCTGCCGATCGTGAATGTGGTCGGCCTGATGGTGATCCTGCTGTCGATCATCCCGGTCTACCTCGCGAACAGGCTCTCGCAGGACCCGGTGGGCACGCCCGGCGCCGCCGGCGCACCCGCCGCGACGGGTGCCGCGGGCGCCCGCGGCTGACGCCCCTACAGGTCGCGCTCGTAATAGAGCATCCGCGGACCGTCGGGCGAACCCTCCCGATTCGTGAACCCGGCGCTCTCGTACAGGCCGATGGCCGCGACGTCGTCCTCGCTCGTGCCCAGGTCGATGTGCGTGGCGCCCGCGTCACGGGCGGCCTGCATCGCAGCCTCCAGCAGGGCGCGGCCGAGTCCCTCCCCGCGCCGCTCGGGGGCGACGTAGAGCTCCTCGAGGTAGGCGTCGAGCTCGCCCGTCCAGACGGACGAGCGGAAGCGCAGCTCCGCGATGCCATCGGGGCCGTCGCCGGCGAGCAGGATCGTCATCTCACCGCGCTCCAGCATGCGGCGGGCGTTTTCGGTGAGTGTCTCGACGCCGGGCGTGTACTCATCGAACTCGCGGTTGAAGGCATCGAGGAGCCGAGCCACCGCCGCGGCATCGTCGGCGCCTGCACTGCGAACATTCGGGGCCGAATTCATCGTCGGGAAAGGTATCTGCTGCGGTTTGGACGCTCGTGGCGAGGTTGCTATACACTGACTTAGATTTTCTATGCAAGCTGATCGGTTCACAGTCAAGTCGCAGGAGGCGCTCGCGGCCGCGCAGCGCCTCGCTGCCACGCGCCGCAACCCCGAGGCCGCGCCGGAGCACTTGCTGCTCGCGCTGCTCGAGCAGGACGGCGGCATCGTCGTACCCGTGCTACGCCGCGCGGGCGCCGACCCCGAGCGCGTACGCAGGCGCGCGAACGAGGCGCTCGACGGCCAGGCCACGGTCAGCGGTGACGCGAGCGCGCCGGCGCTCGGTCAGAGCTTGATCCGCCTGCTCCAGCACGCCGACGACGAGGCGCGCGGTATGGGCGACGAGTACGTCTCGACCGAGCACCTGCTGCTCGCCCTGGCCGCGGAGCCGCAGATCGACGCCGGTGCCTCGCGCGACCAGCTCGCGGAGGCCGTCGAGCAGGTGCGCGGCCCGCACCGTGTGACGGACCAGAACCCCGAGGACCGCTACCAGGCGCTCGAGCGCTTCGGCCGCGACCTCACAGAGGCCGCCGAGCAGGGCAAGCTCGACCCGGTCATCGGCCGCGACGACGAGGTTCGGCGAGTGATCCAGGTGCTTTCGCGGCGCACCAAGAACAACCCCGTGCTGATCGGCGAGCCCGGCGTCGGCAAGACCGCAATCGTCGAGGGGCTGGCGCAGCGGATCATGTCGGGCGACGTGCCCGAGTCGCTGCGCGACCGCCGTGTGATCGCCCTCGACATCGGCGCCCTGGTCGCCGGTGCCAAGTACCGCGGTGAGTTCGAGGACCGCCTCAAGGCTGTGCTGAAGGAGGTCGCCGAGGGCGAGGGCCGGATCATCCTTTTCCTCGACGAGCTCCACACGATCGTCGGCGCGGGCGCCGCCGAGGGCGCGGTCGACGCCGCCAACCTGCTGAAGCCGATGCTCGCCCGCGGCGAGCTGCGCGCCGTCGGCGCCACCACGCTCGACGAGTACCGCAAGCACATCGAGAAGGACGCCGCGCTCGAGCGCCGCTTCCAGCCCGTGTTCGTGGAGGAGCCGAGCGTGGAGGACGCGATCGCGATCCTGCGTGGGCTCAAGGAGCGCTACGAGGTGCACCACGGCGTGCGCATCCAGGACTCCGCGATCATCGCCGCCGCCACGCTCTCGCAGCGCTATATCGCCGACCGCTTCCTGCCCGACAAGGCGATCGACCTGATCGACGAGGCCGCCTCGCGCTTGCGCATCGAGATCGACTCGATGCCCACCGAGATCGACGAGGTGGAGCGCCGCATCCAGCAGCTCGAGATCGAGCTTCAGGCGCTGAAGAAGGAGAAGGACGAGGCCAGCAAGGCGCGCAGCGAGGCCATCGAGCGCGACCTCGCCGACCTGCGCGAGCAGTCGAACGAGATGAAGGCCCACTGGCAGGGCGAGAAGGACGCCATCGAGGCGATCCGCTCCGTGAAGGAGCGCCTCGAGCAGGCGCACCGCGAGGCCGAGCGCGCCGAGCGCGAGGCCAACCTCGAGCGCGCCGCCGAGCTGCGCTACGGCGAGATCCCGAAGCTCGAGGAGGAGGTCGTCGAGCTCGAGTCGCGCCTGGCCGAGATCCAGTCCGACACCACCTTCCTCAAGGAGGAGGTCGACGACGAGGACGTGGCCGAGGTGGTGGCCAAGTGGACCGGAATCCCCGTCTCGAAGCTGATGGAGGGCGAGGTCGCGAAGCTGATCCACATGGAGGAGCGCCTGCACGAGCGGGTCATCGGCCAGGACGAGGCGGTCGAGGCCGTCTCGAACGCGCTGCGCCGCTCGCGCGCCGGGCTACAGGACCCGAACCGCCCGATCGGCGCGTTCCTGTTCATCGGCCCCACGGGCGTGGGCAAGACCGAGCTCGCGAGGGCGCTCGCCGAGTTCATGTTCGACTCGGAGGAGGCGATCGTCCGGATCGACATGTCCGAGTACATGGAGAAGCACTCCGTGTCGCGGCTCGTCGGGGCGCCGCCCGGCTACGTCGGCTACGACGAGGGCGGCCAGCTCACCGAGGCGGTCCGCCGCCGGCCCTACTCCGTGGTCCTCCTGGACGAGCTCGAGAAGGCCCACGTCGACGTGTTCAACGTGCTGCTTCAGGTGATGGACGACGGCCGGCTCACGGACGGTCAGGGCCGCACGGTCGACTTCAAGAACACCGTCGTGATCATGACCTCGAACGTGGCCGGCGGGATCGACGGCGTGCGCGCGACCTTCAAGCCGGAGTTCGTGAACCGCCTCGATGAGATCGTCGAGTTCCACCAGCTCAGCCGCGAGGAGATCGCCCAGATCGTGGACCTCCAGGTGTCGAAGCTGATCCAGCGCGTGCGCGAGCGCGGCGTCGAGGTCGAGCTCACCGACGAGGCGCGGACGTTGCTGGCGAACCTGGGCTACGACCCCACCTACGGCGCCCGTCCGCTGAAGCGCGTGATTCAGAAGCAGCTCGTCGACCGGCTGGCGCTGAAGCTGCTCGAGGGCGAGTTCCAGCCCGGCGACCGCGTGCTGGTGGACACGGAGGGCGGGGAGCTGGTGTTCGCGAAGGCCGAGGCCGGCACGGAGCCGGCTGCGGCGAGCGCCGCGTAGCGACGACCGTCCTGCTTTACCGGGCCATAGGCCCGTCTAGGCAGGACGATCGATCGTGTCGGCGTAGGATCCCCCGCCATGGAACCCCGGGAACTCGCGCTTTGGCATGCCCGTGGTCGTCAGCTCGTGGGTGCTGCTTTCGTCCTGGCGCCAGGCCTCGCCGGCAGCGCCTGGATCGGTTCTGACGCGCGCCGGCGTCCGGTGAAGGTCCTGGCCCGCGCGTTCGGTGCCAGGGACCTCGCGATCGGTCTCGGCGTGGTGATCGCGCTCGACCGCGGCACGCCCGTGCGCGGCTGGATCGAGGCCGGTGTGCTGTCCGACGCGATCGACACCGCGGCGAGCCTGCTCGCCGGCAGGTCGATCCCGCCGGCGATCCGCTGGCCCTGCGTGGCGCTCGGCGCGGGCTCAGCCGCGCTCGGCGCGCGGCTCGCGCCTCAGTTCGACCAGCCGACGGAGCCGATCCCGGGCGAGACGCCCGAGGCGGCGATCACTGGTCACCCCGCACAACTCTGATCGTGTAGGCGACCTTCACCGCCCGGGTCCTCCGGTACCTGCGGAAGGTGTCGAACTGGATCCGGTGCCTGCCGAAGCGGGCGCGCGGCGACAGCAGCCGCCTGCGCGCGCGGAGGTTGTGGCATGCGCCCCTCAGCGTGCCGATCTTCACGTGACGCTTGGAGCCCTCGTGCACGATGTGCGCCCACAGGGTGCTCCCGGTGGTGAATCCCCGGGCGCGTATCCGGAAGCGGCGCGAGACGCTCCCGGTGCGGGGGTAGAGGGCGACGCCGACGGCGCTGACCGTGACCGGCGCCGAGGCGGTTATGGCCGAGGGGCTGACGTCGGTGGCCGTGTACGTCCGCTGTTGCACGCCCTGGTCGAGGTTGAGGCCGAGCTCGGCGTCGAAGGCGCCCGTGGCATCGGTCGGGATCGGCTCTATGAACGTGCCATCGCGGGTGAGGTTCACGGAGCTCGAGGGGGTGAACATGGAGCCGACGAAGTGGACCTTCTCCCCGGAGCGGTAGCAAGGCTTCGCGGGTTTGGTCGTGAGCGAAGCGGCGTGGGCGGCGGACGGGAGCGCGAGGGTCGCGAGGGTTACCGCGACGGCGAGCGGGCGAGGCATGCGGAGAGGGTACATTCCGCGCCGACGCACTCCACCGAAAGGACCCTCCGTGCCCACGTTCGTGATGCTGAGCACCCTGACACCTGAGGGCGTGCAGACCCTCAAGAGCAATCCTCAACGCATCCGCGAGGTCAACAAGGAGATCGAGCAGCTCGGCGTGACGGTCACCGCCCAGTGGGCCGTCCTCGGCCAGTACGACTTCGTGAACGTCGTCGAGGCGCCCGACGAGAAGACGATCGCGCGCGTCTCGATGGAGCTCGGGTCGCGCGGCACTGCCCGCTACGAGACGCTCTCCGCGATCCCCGTGGACGACTTCATCTCGGCACTTTGAGCGAGCGCGTCCTCGTCGTCGGGGCGGGCGGGCGCGAGCACGCCCTGGTACGGGCGCTTCTTCGCAGCCCGCGCCGGCCCGAGGTGCTCTGCACCCCCGGCAACGCGGGCATTGCCCTGGACGGGGTGGAGTGCCTTCCGGACGGGGACGTGGTCGCGACCGCGCAGGAGCGCGAGGTGGACCTCGTGGTGGTGGGCCCGGAGGCGCCGCTGGTGGCCGGGCTCGTGGACGAGCTGATCGCCGCCGGCATCCCCGCGTTCGGCCCCACCCGCGCCGCCGCCCGCATCGAGGGCTCGAAGGCGTACGCGAAGGAGCTCATGCGGGAATGCGGCGTTCCCACCGCGGCGCACGTGATGTTCCGCGACCGCGAGGAGGCGGCGGCGCACCTGGCGTGCGCGTCCTATCCCGCCGTGCTGAAGGCCGACGTGCTCGCGGCGGGCAAGGGTGTGATCATCGCGAAGGACGAGCGCGAGGCGCGTGCCGCGCTCGACGTCTTCTTCGGCGAGAAGCGCTTCGGCGAGACCGAGGTGGTGCTGGAGGAGTTCCTCGAGGGCGAGGAGCTGTCGCTGCTCGCGCTCTGCGACGGCGAGCGGGCCGTGCCGCTCGCGCCCGCGCAGGACTACAAGCGCATCTTCGACGGCGACGAGGGACCCAACACGGGCGGCATGGGCAGCTACTCGCCGGTGCCGGGGATCGACGCGCAGCGCGCGCGGGAGATCGCGGCCGAGGTCCACCAGCCGATCGTGGACGAGCTGCGCCGCCGCGGCACGCCCTTCCACGGCGTGCTCTATGCCGGCCTCATGATGGGGCCCGACGGGACGCCGAAGGTGCTCGAGTACAACGCGCGCTTCGGCGATCCCGAGACGCAGGCGGTGCTCCCGCGGCTGCGCTCCGATCTGGTCGAGCTGCTCGAGGCGTCCACCAAGGCTGGCGGACTCGCCGGTGTCGAGCCGGAGTGGTCCAGCGACTGGGCCGTGACCGTGGTGCTCGCGTCGAAGGGCTACCCGGAGTCGTCGTCGAGCGGCGACGTGATCTCGGGACTCGACGCCGCCGACGGCGCGGAGGTGCTCCACGCCGGGACGGCCCAGTGCGAGGGGCGGGTCGTAACGGCGGGCGGCCGGGTGCTGAACGTGACCGGCATGGGCGCGACGCCCGGTGAGGCGCGCGACCGCGCCTACGCCGCGGCCGAGGCGATCGAGTTCGACGGCCGCCAGATGAGGAAGGACATCGCGGCGCGTGCAGTGGATAGGGTCGAGGCGTGAGCGGCACCGAAGAGTTCACGGCCGTGCCCGAGACCGAGGTCGAGCATCAGTTCGACGAGCTCGACGTGGACGACGCGCCGCAGGTCGGGATCGTGATGGGTTCGAAGAGCGACATGCCCCTGATGGAGAAGGCGGCGGATGAGCTCGACGAGCGCGGCATCCGCCACGAGATGCGTGTGATGAGCGCGCACCGCGATCCGGACACCGTGGCCGCCTACGCGAAGAACGCGCGCATGCGCGGGCTGCGAGTGATCATCGCGGGCGCCGGTCTGGCCGCGGCGCTACCCGGCGTCGTGGCCGCGCATACGGATCTCCCGGTGATCGGCGTGCCGCTCACCTCGAAGACCTCGGTAAGCGGCGGGCTCGACGCGCTGCTCGCGATCGCCCAAATGCCGCCCGGCGTGCCGGTGGCCACCGTGGGGGTCGACAACCCCAGGAACGCCGCTGTGCTCGCGGCGCGCATCCTCAGCGCGTGAGGACGCCGTGATCGAGCGCTACACGCGTCCTGAGATGGGCGCGGTCTGGTCCGAGCGGCGCAAGTTCGACACCTGGCTCCAGGTGGAGCTCGCGGTCGTCGATGCGCTGGCGGAGCAGGGCGTGATCCCCGACGAGGACGCGGCCACGATCCGCGACCGCGCCACCTTCACCGTCGACGAGGTCAAGGAGCGCGAGAAGGTCACGGACCACGACGTGGCGGCCTTCGTGGACGTGGTCGCGGGCTCGGTGGGCGACGCCGGGCGCTGGATCCACCACGGCCTCACCTCGTCGGACGTGCTCGACACCGCACTCGGCCTCCAGCTCTCGCAGGCCGGGATGGTTCTGGTGGGCGGCGCCGCCGACTACCGCAACGCGCTGGTTCGCCGCGCGCGCGAGCACGTGGACACGCTCTGCGTCGGGCGCACGCACGGCGTGCACGCGGAGCCCACTACCTTCGGCGTGAAGCTCGCCGGCTTCGCGTTCGAGGCGCACCGCAACCTGATCCGCCTGGAGCGAGCGGCCGAGGCGGTCTCGGTCGGTGCGCTGTCGGGGGCCGTGGGCACCTACGCCGCCAACGGTCCCGAGATCGAGGAGGCCGTGCTGCGGCGGCTCGGCCTCGCGCGCGAGGACGTCTCCACCCAGGTGGTGCCGCGCGACCGCCATGCGGAGCTGCTCGAGGCGATCGCGCTGGCGGGCGCCGGGCTCGAGCGCTTTGCGACGGAGGTACGGCATCTCCAGCGAACGGAGGTGCGGGAGGTGGAGGAGCCGTTCCGCTCCGGCGCGCAGAAGGGCTCGTCGGCGATGCCGCACAAGCGCAACCCGATCGTCTCGGAGCGCATCGCCGGGATCGCGCGGCTGCTGCGCGGCTACGCGCAGGCAGGACTCGAGAACGTGGCGCTCTGGCACGAGCGCGACATCACCCACTCGTCGGTCGAGCGCGTGGCGCTGCCGGACGCCACGACCCTGCTCGACTACGCGCAGCACCTGGCGATCCGCGTGGTGGAGGGGATGACGGTCCACGAGGAGCGTATGCGCGAGAACCTGAACGCCACCCACGGCGCGCTCTTCTCGCAGCGAGCGCTGCTGGCGCTCGTGGAGGCGGGGCGATCGCGCGACGAGGCGTACCGCACGGTCCAGGAGGCCGCGCAGCGTGCGTGGGACGAGGGCATCGAGTTCCGCGACCTGCTCGCCGAGGCGGCACCCGAGCTCGACCTCGAGGGCGTCTTCGACACGGCCGCGTTCGTGCGACACGCGCAGACGATCGTGGGTCGCCTGAACCGCATTGCGTAGCGGTTTCGGCGTCCAATAGCGAAACCGTGGCCTACGGTCCGCGGCCGTCCTCGCCGATGGGGACAGCGTGGACCCGAGGACCAACGCCGCCGCGCGGCGCCGTAGGCGCCGTCGCAAAAAGAATCCTCGCTGTGCGACGGCGCGCAAGCGGCCCGAGAGCGCTGCGAAACGGCGCCGGCGCTACGTACGCGCCTGCGTGAAGAAGAAGAAGCACCGCCGGCCCGCACGTCCCGCTCCGGTCCAGCCGGCGCCGCCGCCGCCACAGGGTCCGCCCTCCGGCGTCAAGCTCGACAGCCCGATCGCGATCTACTCCGGCGGCTTCGGCGTCCGCGAGGCGGAGCGGCTGCTCTGGCGCGCCGGGTTCGGCCCGTCGCCGGGCCACGCGCAGGTGCTCGCGAGCATGGGGCTGCACGCGGCGGTCGCGGCGCTGACGCGGCCGTCCGGGCCGCCGACGCTCACGGGCGCCGACCCGACCGACGAGGACGGCAACCCGATCGCGCCCGCCGACTTCTGGGGCCACGACCACCTCTGGTTCCTCGATCGGATGGTGCGCACGGACCAGCCGCTCGTGGAGCGCATGACGCTGGTCTGGCACGACTGGTTCGCCACCTCGAACGACTCGGTTGGTCAGCAGCAGCTCATGCTCGACCAGAACGAGCTCTTCCGCCGCCACGCGCTCGGCTCCTTCGACCAGCTCGTGCACGACGTCACGCAGGACCCGGCGATGATCGTCTGGCTCAACCTCGACCAGAACTCGCGCTGGAGCCCCAACGAGAACTACGCGCGCGAGCTGATGGAGCTGTTCACGCTCGGCGCCGACCGAGGCGCGTACACCGAACAGGACGTGCGCCAGCTCGCCCGTGCGCTCACCGGGTTCGAGTTCGACTGGAGCGACGAGCTCGGAATGCACAACTTCCGCTACGTCGAGGCGAGCCACGACCCCGACGACAAGACCGTGTTCGGGCAGACCGGGGCGTGGACCTGGGAGCAGGGCGTGGCGATGTGCGTGCGACACCCGATGCACCCCTCCTTCTTCGTCCAGAAGCTGTGGAGCTACTTCATCCCGACGCCGCCCACGCAGGCGGACCGCCAGGCGCTGGAGGCGCTCTACGTGTCGAGCGGCTACCAGGTGCGGCCCGTGCTCGAGGCGATCCTGTTGCACCCGGACCTGCACGCAGGCTCGCGCATGGTCAAGCCGCCCGTGGTGCTGCTCGCTGGGCTGCTGCGCGCACTCCAGCGCTCGGTCGACGGCGAGTACTGGATCTGGTACTCCGAGAACGCCGGGCAGCGGCTCTTCTACCCGCCCGACGTGTCGGGCTGGGACGACTCGCGCTGGCTCGACACGAGCACGGTACGCGGCCGCTTCGAGCTGGTCTCGCGCGCCCTGTCGGGGCGCGTCCTCGACGGCGACGCGGTGGACGGCTACGACACGACCGAGACGCCCGAGCAGGGCGTCGCCGCGGCGCGCGCCTGGGCCGGCGATCCTGCGCTCACGTCCGAGACCGTGGCTCTGCTCACGAGCTTCGCGGCGGCTGCGCTCGCCGGCGCCGGTGGCTGGCAGCTCAGCACGTACCGCGGCCTGCGTCAGAACGCGCTCCGCCACCTGATCCTGGCCTCCCCCGACTACCAGACGAGCTGACGATGCCGAGCTGCGGCTGCAACGACTACTCGCGCACGCAGCTGCTGAGGCGCGCCGCCGCCGAGGCGGGGCGCGGCCTGCCCGCGATCGAGCCGGGCATGCCGATGCCGGCCGGCACCGGCCTCACGCGGCGCTCGTTCGTCTCGCGCGCGACGGGGCTCGCCCTCTCGGTATACGGCGCGGCCAGCCTCGGCCCGAAGGCGTTCGAGGAGGGAATCGCGGCAGCTGCGGCGCAGGCGTCCTCCGAGCGCGTCCTGGTGTCGATCTTCCTGTCCGGGGGCGCCGACTCCCTCACGATGCTCGCTCCCACGAGCGCGCACCCCCAGTACGCCGCGGCGCGTCCGACGCTGGCGCTGCCGGGCGGCCAGGGCATCCCCTTCGCCGAGGACAGCTCGCTGCGCTGGCATCCGTCGCTCGCCGGGCTCGCGGAGCTCTACGGCGAGGGCAAGGTCAGCGTGATGCCGGCGATCGGCTACGACGACGCGAACCAGTCGCACTTCACGAGCCGCCACTACTGGGAGGTCGGCGAGGTGAACCCGTTCGGGCGCTGGGGCTGGCTCGGCCGCTACCTCGACGAGCACGGCGTGGCGGACAACCCGCTCCAGGGACTTGCGCTCGGCTGGGACCTCCAGCCTGTGCTGGCCGCGCGCGACGTGCCGGTTGCGACCGTGGCGGAGCCCGACAACTACGGCTTCTGGACCCCCGGCGTCTGGGGCACGGTGCAGGACAAGATGCTGGACGCGTTCGGTGACCTCGGCGATCCGCCGACCAGCGACGTCGGCCTAAGCCAGGCCCGCAGCGCGGTGGCCGCCACGGGCCGCCTGCGCGACCAGCTTGCGCCATTCCAGGGCGGCTACACCACCCCGGCCGGAGTGACCTATCCAGCCGGCGACTTCGCGACGCGGCTGAGTGCCCTTGCGGCGATGCTTGACGGCGGCCTGCCGCTCAAGGTGGTGGCGATCGAGAGCGGCGGCTACGACACCCACTCGAACCAGGCGGGCAGCCTGCCCGCGGACCTGCTCGAGATCGGCGACAGCCTGCGCGCCTTCCAGCGCGACCTCGAGGCGCGGCTGCTCCAGGACCGGGTGCTCGTGCACGTGTGGAGCGAGTTCGGCCGCCGGCCCGAGGAGAACGGCTCCGGCACCGACCACGGCGCCGCCGGCGCCGGGTTCGTGATCGGCTCCCAGGCGCGTGGTGAGATGGTCGGCGAATTCCCCGGGCTCGCGACCCTGGACGAGGACGACAACCTGCGGAACAGCTCCGACTTCCGGGGCGTCTACTGCGCGCTGCTCGAGCAGTGGCTCGGCGTCGACGCGGGCCCGATCATCCCGAACGCGTCGTCGTTCGCGCGCCCCGCGCTGGTGGCCTGATGACGCGCGGCGTCGCAGCGGCACTGGTGATGCTCGCCGCGCCCGTCCTCGCGGGCGGCGGCGATCACGCCTCCGCTGCGGCGGCGAAGCACTCGGCCAGGCACGCAAAGCAGTCCTCGCATTCCTGCCGGGCGCACGCGCGCTGCGCGATCGTGCGCCGGGCCAAGCGGCGACCGTCCGCCCGCCCGCTCGAGCGGCTGCTCGGCGTCGGCCCCGGTCCCGCTCCCGCGCCGGCGCCTGCTCCCGGGCAGCCCGAGAGCCCCGCCCCCGGCGCGCCGACGCTCCCGCGCTTCGTCTCGGTGGCGGCGCGCGAGTTCTCGCTCACGCTGTCGCGCCCGCTCGTCGGGGCCGGCAGCGTCACGATCGAGCTGCGCAACAGCGGCGAGGATCCGCACAACCTCGTGATCAGCCCCGAGGGCACGCACCCGCTCGCGTCGTTCTCGCAGATCGATCCCGGGACCTACGAGCGCCGCTCGGTCCACCTGACCGCGGGGCGCTACCGGCTCTGGTGCTCGCTCGAGTCGCACGAGAACCTCGGAATGAGCACAACTCTGAGGGTGCAGTAGCCGGTCAATCAGGCCGCACTGGTAACGTCGCGGCGGTGAGCGACGTCGCCGCTCTGAATCACCTCTCCAGCGGGAAGGTGCGGGACATCTACGCCGTGGGCGAGGACCGTCTGCTGCTCGTGGCGTCGGACCGGATCTCGACCTACGACGTGGTCCACCCCACGCCCATCCCGGACAAGGGCAAGCTGCTCACCGGGCTGACCGCCTTCTGGCTCGAGCGCACCGGCGAGGTCTGCCCGAACCACCTGATCTCGTTCACCGAGGTTCCCCAGGAGTTCCGCGGGCGCGCGATGCTGGTCGAGCGGCTCGAGATGGTGCCCGTCGAGTGCGTCGTGCGCGGCTACATCACCGGCTCCGGCTGGAAGGACTACCAGTCGACCGGCGCCGTCTGCGGGATCGACCTGCCCGGAGGCCTGCGCGAGTCGGAGCAGCTGCCCGAGCCGATCTTCACGCCGGCCACCAAGGCCGAGGTGGGCGACCACGACGAGAACGTCGACTTCGAGCGCGCCGCCGAGATCGTGGGCGACCGCGCTCTGCTCGAGGAGCTGCGCCGGCTCTCGATCGCGATCTACGAGCTGGGCGCGGCCCACGCGCGTGAGCGCGGGATCATCCTCGCCGACACGAAGTTCGAGTTCGGCCGCCGCCGTGACGGCACGATCGTGCTCGGCGACGAGGTGATGACCCCCGACTCGTCGCGCTTCTGGCCGGCGGACGGGTACGAGCCCGGCCACGGCCAGCCGAGCTTCGACAAGCAGTACGTGCGCGACTGGGCCGCCGGCTCCGGATGGGACAAGACGCCGCCCGCGCCCGCGCTCCCCGACGACGTGATCGAACGCACGCGCGCGCTCTACGTCGACGCGTACGAGCGCATCACCGGCGAGCCCTTCCAGGCGTGGCTCGAGCGATCGGCGTGAGGGCGCGTGTGTTGATCCGGCCGAAGGCGGGCATCCTCGATCCACAGGGCCAGGCCGTGGAACGGGCCCTACCCGCACTGGGATTCGAGGGGGTCGCCAACGTGCATGTGGGCCGGCTGATCGAGCTTGACGTGGAGGACGCCTCACAGGTGCCGCAGATGTGCGAGCGCCTGCTGGCGAATCCCCTGATCGAGGACTACGAGGTGGTTCAGATAGGGGACGCTCCGGTGCGGGCCGAGCCCGCCCCCTCGCGCACGACGGAGGAGGCGGCATGAAGTTCGGCGTCGTTCGCTTCCCCGGTTCGTGTGACGAGGTCGACGCTCTCATGGCATGCCGCCGCTTCGCCGAAGCCGACCTGCTCTGGCACGGCGACAGCGATCTCTCCGGCATCGACGCCGTGGTCGTGCCCGGGGGTTTCTCGTACGGCGACTACCTGCGCGTTGGCGCCATCGCGCGCTTCTCGCCGCTGATGGAGTCCGTGATCGAGTTCGCGCGCGCCGGTGGGCCGGTGCTGGGGATCTGCAACGGCTTTCAGGTGCTCTGCGAGGCCGGGCTGCTGCCGGGCGCGCTGCTGCCGAACAACTCCCTGCGCTTCGTCTGCCGCCAGGTCGAGGTGGCGGTGGAGAACCCCGATACGCCGTTCACGCGCGCCTGCGACCAGGGCGAGCTGCTCTCGATTCCGGTGAAGCACACGACCGGGCGCTACTACGCGCCCCCCGGCACGCTGCCGGACGAGCAGGTGGTGTTGCGCTACGCGCCCGGCCACAACCCGAACGGGTCGATGGACGACGTGGCCGGCGTCTGCAACGAGGCCGGCAACGTGATGGGCCTCATGCCGCACCCCGAGCACGCGGTGGACCCGCTCACCGGGTCCGCCGACGGCGGGAGGCTGTTCGAGTCGCTCGCCATGGTCCCCGTCGCGTGACGTTGGCCGCCGCTCCGCACCGGGAGCTCGGCCTGACCGACAGCGAGTACGAGGGCATCTGCGAGCGCCTGGGCCGCGAGCCGAACGCGCTCGAGTTGGCGGTGTTCTCGCTGATGTGGTCAGAGCACTGCGCCTACAAGCACTCGAAGAAGCTGCTGCGCATGCTGCCCACAGAGGGGCCGCACATCGTCATGGGCCCGGGTGAGAACGCGGGCGTCGTGGACGTGGGCCACGGCCTCGCCGCGGCGTTCAAGGTGGAGTCGCACAACCACCCGAGCGCCGTCGAGCCGTTCCAGGGCGCCGCCACGGGAGTCGGCGGGATCCTGCGCGACATCTTCGCCGTCGGCGCGCGGCCGATCGCAGTGCTCGACTCGCTGCGCTTCGGCGAGCTCGACTCCGCGCGCTCGCGCTACCTGTTCGACGGCGCCGTGAAGGGCATCGGCCATTACGGCAACTCGATCGGCGTGCCGACCGTGGGCGGCGAGGTCTACTTCGAGCCGGCCTACGAGCAGAACTGCCTGGTGAACGCGATGTGCGTGGGCCTCGCGCGGCGCGATCGGCTGATTCGCAGCGCCGCCGCGGGCGTGGGCAACAAGCTCGTGCTGCTCGGGGCGCGCACGGGCCGCGACGGGATCGGCGGCGCCTCCGTGCTGGCGAGCGCGGAGCTGTCCGAGGACGACGCCTCCAAGCGGCCGACGGTGCAGATCGGCGACCCGTTCGAGGAGTCGAAGCTTGTGGAGTGCTGCCTCGAGCTGCTCGACGGCGAGCTGCTCGCCTCGCTGCAGGACCTGGGCGCGGCGGGGCTGTCCTCCAGCTCGTCGGAGATGGCGTCGAAGGGCGGCGTGGGGCTCGATATCGACGTCTCGAGGGTGCCGCTGCGCGAGCCGGACATGGAGCCGTTCGAGATCATGATCTCGGAGTCGCAGGAGCGGATGCTGTGCGTGGTGGAGCCGGAGCAGCTCCACGACGTGCTCACGCTCTGCGACCGCTGGGAGGTGCGCGCCACGA
>DASUQG010000066.1:0-10908 GCA_036280695.1 Thermoleophilaceae bacterium | reverse complement strand
TCGATGCCGCTCGGCTTGACCACGGGACTCATGACCTACGAGGGCGTCCGCAAGCCCGCTTTCCGCGCCTACAGGCGCGTTCGTTGACGCTCAGCCAGCCTTCGCGTCCAGGACCGCGTCGAGCAGGCCAGGGAAGCGCGCTTCCAGGTCGTCTCGGCGCAACGTGTTCAGGCGGGCCGTTCCCTCGCGCCGCTGGCGTACCACGCCCGCCTCGCGCAGCACCCTGAAGTGATGCGTGCAGGTGGACTTGCTCACCGGTACCTCGAAGCTGCCGGTGGGGCACGCCTCCGCGCGTGAATCGAGCGCGGCGACGATCTCTAGCCGGATCGGATCGCTCAGCGCGTGCAGGACGGCGCCGAGGTCGATGTCCTCGCGGGCCGGCTGGTCGGTTGCTGTTTGTAAGAAGGTCATCGAACTTTGATACGGTTCGACACCCATCGTACTAGCCATTCGGCGAGGAGACCACCGGATGAACGAGCAGGAGCCTCACGCAGTCGACGAGACCCCCGAGCGGGAGCGTCCCGAACGCTGGGACCAGGCGGTCATGGCGAGCTACATCTACGACCTGCTGCGCGGGTCAGCCGCCGGCGCCCGCTAACCGCTCGAGCGGCGACGGCTCGCCTCGGTGCCGGCGGCGGGCGCCCGCGATCTGGTCGCCCACGATCACCGCCACCAGCACGGCGAACAGGAGGCCGGCCACCACGAGCGCCGGCGCGAACGTGCCGACGGCGGCGACCGCGAGGCACGCGAGGGCGCCGGCGAGCCGGCGGCCCGCCAGCGTTCCGGACATGCGCAGTCGCAGCAGGACGTGCGCGAGCAGGTAGAGCGCGGGACCGGAGACCACCGCCAACAGCTCCGCGTCCTTCAGCTCGTCGGTGGGGTGGGCGATCACGATCTCGTCGCCGACCGCGCTGAGCAGGATTCCCGCCACGATCACCACGTGCAGGTAGGTGTAGGCGTCCCGGGCCACCACGGTGCGGTTCACGGCCTGCGCCAGGCGGCGCTCGGCCATTGCCGCGAGGAGGTTGAAGTACAGCCACCAGAGCGCGGCCGTGGTCAGGAACGCGAGCCCGAAGGCGACGATCACGGCGGTGGTGAGCTCGTGCTCGGCCGTTGTGGCGCCCGTGACCACGATCGACTCACCGAGCGCGATGATGATGAAGAGCTGGAAGCGCTCCGCGAAGTGCTCGGTCCCGACCTCCCATGCCTCGGGCGTGACCCGCGGCAGGCCGGGAACCCAGAAGGTGACCATGGGCGCGGCATAGTCGAGCGCCAGGGCGGCGAGCCAGAGCACCGTCCGCGCCTCGCCGTCCGCCAGCGCCCCGGCGATCCACAGCACGCCCGCGGCGACGAACCAGATCAGGATGCGCCCCGCGCGCACGCGCTCGTTGGTGCCACGGTCCGCGGCCACGAAGGTCAGGAACAGGTGGCGCCCCACCTGGATCGCCACGTACGAGCCCGCGAACAGCAGCGCCTTGTCGCCGAACGCGTCCGGGATCGCGATCGCCATCAGCAGGCTGCCGAGCATCAGCGCGATCAGGAGCAGGCGCACGAGGATCGAGCCCGGGTCGAGCTCGTTCGTGACCCAGGTCGTGTAGTTCCACGACCACCAGACCACCAGCAGCACCAGTGTCGCCTGTCCCGCGCCGGTCCAGGTCAGGTGGTCGAGCAGCAGGTGCGAGACCTGCGTGATCGCGAAGACGAAGACGAGGTCGTAGAACAGCTCGAGTGTGGTGGCGTGCTGCTCCACGCCGGCTTCGCGGCGAAGCGAGGCTCTTGCACGGGACATAGCGCCGCATTCTTGCGATGCTCGGGCCCGTGAGGAGGTGGCGATACGTGCTGTGGGCCGTTCTCGCGCTCGGGACCCTCGCGCCGGCGGCGCTGTCGGCTCCCGCCAGGCCGACGCTGTCCGTGTCGCGGACGGTCGTGGCGCCCGGCAAGCCGCTCGGAGTGGCCGGGCACGGCTTCCCGGCACGAGCGATCGTCCGCCTCGCGCTTGCGGGCCGACGGGTTGCGCGGCTGCGCACCGGTCGCCGCGGCGGTTTCCGCCTGCGCATCCGGGTCCCGCGACGGCTGGCGGCCGGGCGCTACAGGCTCGTGGCACGCTCACGCGGCGTGGTCGTGCGGCGCCGGTTGCGTGTCCGGGTGGCCTCGCAGCCATCTCAACCGGCGCCCGTCCCCGAGCAACCGGCTCCCCAGCTCACGCCGCCCGCGCCGGAACCTCCGCCGCCCGACCCGCCTCCACCCCCGGAGCCGCTCACGCTCGTCGCCGCGGGGGACATCGCGTGCCGGCCCGAGCTCGACGAGACGCCCACCGCCTGCCGCCAGGCGCGCACGGCCGATCTGGTCGGGAGCCTCGCGCCCGATGCGGTCGCGGTGCTCGGCGACAACCAGTACGAGCACGGCGAGCTGCTGAACTTCATGGCCGTCTTCGACCCGACCTGGGGTCGCTTCAAGGCGATAACCCATCCCGCCGTCGGCAACCACGAGTACGAGGGAGATCCGGAGCGCGACCAGGCGCCGGGCTACTACTCGTACTTCGGCGCTGCGGCCGGCGATCCCGCGAAGGGCTACTACCGCTGGCAGCTCGGGGGCTGGAACGTCTTCGTGCTCAATTCGGGCGCCATCAACTGGACGCGCACGACCGGCGGCAACCCGTCGCTGCCCGACGACTGCTGGCCAGTGTCGTGCGCGGACGGCAGCGAGCAGGAGCAATGGCTGCAGGACGAGCTCGACGCCCTGCCGAGCGACGCCTGCGTGATCGCCTACTGGCATCACCCGCGCTTCAGCTCCGGCTTCGGCGGAGCGAACCAGCCCCATCCCGAGACCGGTCCGCTGTTCGCCGACCTCTACGAGCACGGCGCCGAGCTGGTGCTCACGGGGCACTCGCACAACTACGAGCGCTTCGCCCCGGTCACGCCGGACGGAGTTCCCGATCCCGCCGGCGTGAGGCAGTTCGTGGTCGGCACGGGGGGTCGCAGCCTGCACACCGACACGGGGCCGCAGGCGGCGAACAGCGAGGCCCTGCGCAAGGATGTCTTCGGAGTGCTCGAGCTCAGCTTGGAGCCCGGTGCGTACAGCGCGCGGTTCGTCGGCGAGGACGGCGCCACGGTCGACGAGACCAGCGGCAGCTGCCACTCGCCGCCCGATGCCTGACCCGCGCTGGGAGCGCACGGTGCACTGCGTCGGGGACCTGCACGCCGGCGCGATCACGCGGGTACGGATGAACGCCGTGAGCCGCGACGTCGCGCGCCTCGGCGCGCCGGCCCTCCACCTCCAGATCGGAGACGCCACCGAGGGCGGCAGGCCCGCTCAGGACGAGCTCGCCCTCCGCTTCTTCGATCGGCTCCCAGGGCCCTGGGTCACCGCGCTCGGCAACCACGACATCCTCCACAACGAGCGCCGCGTGGCGGACTGGGCGCGCGTGTACGGGCAGCCCTCGCAGAACTTCACGGTCGACCTGGGCTTCGTGCGCGTGGTGGTGATCGGCCCGAGCCGAACCGATCCGGGCGGCCGCGCCGGGCGCCTCTCCACCGCCACGCTGTCGTTCCTCGAGCGCGAGCTCTCCGATGCCGACACGGACTGCTGGATCGCCTGCCACTGGCCGCTGTTCGGCACGGTGATGGGGGACCCGCGCCTGCACTTCACCTCCACGATGGCCGCCTTCCACGCGAAGCCCGACGAGGCGATCCGCAACCTGCTCCGGCGTCACCCGAACGCCAAAGTCTGGATCTCCGGGCACACCCACTCGCCCCTGAGCGCGCCGGGGGTCATCAGACGCGTGGGGCTCGCGCCGAGGCGCTCGCTCGTCGCGATCAACACCTCGGCGCTGCTCGGCACCGGAAGGCGGCGCAATCCGCGCGCCCCGCTCTGCTCGCTCTACCTGACCCACCGGCCCGGCGCGATCGAGATCCGCGCCCGCGACCACCGCAACGGCCGCTGGCGCAACCTGCGCGGACGGCCGATGGTGGAAGTATCGGTCTGACGATGTCCGACGACCAAATTTCGGAGCCCGCGTAATAAACCTCCCGCAGGTCGCTCTTTCGGGGTGTTGACAAACCCGATCCCGGCCGCAAGAGGCGGCCGGCCGCCCCGATCGAGAGGACTCGCGTGGTTCACAATGCCCCTCGTTGGAAGGCCATAGATGGCGCTCGCTGGAGACCCGATTCCGAGGAGGTCTCCCTTGCGGCCCTGCTGGAACTGATCGAGGAGGCGGCGCCGGAGGTCGCCGCACACATGGAGCGCACCAGCCGCCTCGCGCGCGTGTTCGCGCTCGAGGTCGGGCTATCGGGCCCGCTGCTTCACCTGGTGGTCCGGACGGCTCGCGTGCACGACGTCGGGAAGCTCGCCATCCCGCCCTGGGTGCTCGACAAGCCTGGCCCGCTTACCGAGACCGAGCGCGCCCTGATGGAGGCGCACTCCGTGACCGGGCAGAAGATCCTGGAGCGCAAGCCGGCGCTCGTGAGCCTCGGCCCGCTGGTCCGGGCCACGCACGAGCGCTGGGATGGCCACGGCTATCCGGATGGCCTCAGGGCCTCGGCCATCCCGATCCCGTCGCGGATCGTCGCGGTCTGCGACGCGTTCGATGCGATGACCAATCCGCGCCCGTATTGCCACACGGCAACCATCGAAGGGGCGCTGGATGAGCTCCGCGAGGGCTCCGGATGGCAGTTTGACCCCGGAGTTGTCGAGCCATTTTGTGCCCTATTTGAAAATCGCATTGACCGTTGGGCACATGGCGCGTAGCTTGGTTATGAAGACTCGTGACCCAGACTGCGGTCGCCCACGGAGGGGCCACTCCGCCCGACGGAGTGCTGGTCCAGGAAGCTGCTGCGGGCAGCGGGGTCTCCTACGGCGAGTTGTACGACCGCTACGCAGAGCAGGTGTACAACTACTGCCTGCGGTTGACGGGGTCGCCGGACGACGCGGGCGATGCGACGCAGGAGGCGTTCGTGAACGTCCTCCGCCGGCTGCAGGAGGACGACCGGCCGGTGCTCGACTTCTCCTCCTATCTGTTCGCCTCGGCGCGACATGAGGCCTATGGACTGATGCGCCAGCGCTCCCGGCTACAGCCGTCCGAGAGTCCGCCCGAAGAGCGCGGGCGCGCGCCGGACGTGGAGACCGATCCGGAGCGCGCGGCACTCCTCCGCGACACGCAGGAGGCCGTCAAGGAGGCGAACGCCAAGCTGGCGCCGCGCCACCGCGAGGTGCTGGCGTTGCGCGAGGTGGCTGGACGCTCCTACGACGAGGTCGGGGAGATCATGGGGATCTCCGGAAACGCGGCGGCGCAGCTGATCTTCCGGGCGCGCGGGAAGCTCCGCGAGGCGCTCACGGCCGGGGCCGTTGCATCGGTCGTCGCGACCACCGAGGACTGCGAGTACGCGCAGCTGCTGCTCAGCAGGGTCCAGGACGGCGAGGCGGTCGACGAGGACGAGCGCGAGTGGCTCGCGGAGCACCTCGAGGAGTGCGGCTCGTGCCAGACGGCGAACCGCATGTTGCTCGAGGCCGGCGCCTCCTACCGCATGTGGGCGCCCGTCGCGCTGTTCGCCGCGATGCGCACGGACACGCTCACGGCCGCCGGCAGCGTGGTCGGCGCGGACTGGAGCGGGGTAGCGGCTCCGCAGGCGGCGGCCGGCTCGTCCGGCGGCGGCGGGGTGGTGGCCGCAGCGGGCGCGGTGATCGTGGCTGCTGGGATCGCCTTCCTCGCTCTGACGGGGGACGACAAGGTCGCGAACGTCACCTCGCCGAGCCAGCCGGCGGTCGAGACTCCGGCGAAGCCCGCGAAGAGCAGTCCGGCGAAGCCCGACCGGGCGAAGCAGGCCGCCGTTGAGCCGATCCTGTTCGCGGCCCGAGCACCGAGCGCAGCACCGGCCGTGACGAAGCCCGCGGCGCCGCCCAAGAAGGCCGACAAGCCCGCGCCGCCCCAATCGAAGGGCGCGCCGCCGGCGCCCGAGCCGAAGGCGAAGCCACCGGCGCCGAAGCCAGCGGTGCCCGCGCCTCCCGTGCAACGGACCCCGGCAGGACCGTGCAGCTGGCCCGGGCACGGCAGCGGCCCCGGCGGCTGTCCACCGGGACACGGCGGAGTCCCACCCGGCCACGGCGGAACGCCCCCCGGCCAGAGCGGCGCAGCCGCGACCCCGAAGGGCAAGGCCCGCGGACAGGGCGGAACCCAACGCGGCCTCCGCGGCGGCGGCACACCGGGCGGCGCCAAGGGCGCACCGCCCGGCCACGGCGGCACCCCGCGCGGCCACGCCTCCTAAGCTCCCGCGAGAGCCGGGCCGACCCGGCATCGCTCTCTGATCGCCGGTGGAGACCCGAACGACCACTACGCACCGCCTGGGCTTCGCCGTGAAGGTCCTCGGCGACGGCGGCCTGCCGTCCCACGACACACGTCGCTGGCAGTCGGGACCGCACCTGCGGCACTCGCTCGAACGACTTCGGCGGATCCTCGAGTACCTCGACGCGAATGACGTCCGGATGTACCGCGTGGCGACGGCACTCGCGCCCTACGCGAGTCACCCTGAGCTCGTCCAATTCCACGGGCAGGTGGACGAGTGCGCGGAGGAGCTCGCCGCGCTAGGTGAGGTCGTCCGCGAGTGGGATATCAGGCTGTCGTCCCATCCCGGGCAGTACACCGTCCTCAACTCCACGGACCCCGAGGTCCAGGCTGCCGCGGTCGCCGAGCTCGAGGTCCAGGCTGGGCTCTTTGACGCGATGGGACTGGGTCCGGAGGCCGTCGTCGTCCTCCACGTGGGCGGAGCCGCCGGCGGGGTAGAGGCCGCGTGCGACCGCTTCCTCGCCGGCCTCGAGCGGCTGAGCGAAGCGGCCCGGCGGCGCCTCGTGATCGAGAACGACGACCGCTCGTTCGGCACCCATGCCGTGGCGCAGCTCGCGGGTCGCGCGGGTCTGCGCATGGTCTGGGACGTCCTCCACCACCACTGCCACGACCCTGTCGGGATGAGCGACCGGGAAGCGCTCGACGCGGCGCTCACCACCTGGCCACGCGAGCAGACGCCGAAGATCCACTACTCGTCCCCGCGCCTCGACATCGCGACGCGCAAGCTCCGCCGCGGCCGCCGTGTGGAGCGGCAGCTCGTGCTGCCGCAGCTGCGCGCGCACGCCGACCTCGTCGACCCGATCGGCTTCGAGCGCTTCATGACCGACGTGGCAGGCGACCGGGACTTCGACGTGATGCTCGAGGCGAAAGCGAAGGACCTTGCGCTGATCTGGCTGCGGGATCAGTTGGCGGTGCGAGGCTTTCCGACGGCGGCCGGCCGACTGCGCGTCGCGTCGACCGAGTGAAGCCGCCCGAATGCCGGTTGGGGCTTGCGGCCCTGAGCACGGCGTAGTGAACTTGGCGCATGAGCACTCATCATGCAGCGGGAGAGCCGGGTCCTCCGATCGCCGATCGCTCGACCGGCGGGCGATCCGCGCTGGGCACGCTGGCGCTGGTTCTTACTGCCCTGTCCGTGATCGGCTTTGTGATCCTCGTCATCGGGTCGATCGCCGACTGGAAGGGGTTCAGCGATGACCCTGACGACAACAGCACCTTCGCCGACCTCGTCTGGTCGACATTCGCCCTCGGCGGCCTCCTGGCGCTGGTCGCGGGAATAGTCGCCTGGATTCGGGGCCGAGCTCGCCGGCTTGCAGGGGATATCCGTGCCGGTCAGACCGCGGTCGGCTGGGTCGTAATCGCGGTTCTCCTCAGCTTGATCGTCTCAGCGTTCGACTAGCGCTAGCTTGTAAGGCCGTTATTCGGCAAATTACGCTGTGCGAGCCACAAGATCGCTCATAACGGCCTCACGAGATGCTAGGCTGACGCATAGTGTCAGCCCTGAAGGAACTCGCCGCTGAGATAAGCGTGCCGGAGCGCACGTTGCGACGCGCGGTCGAGATGAGCACGCTTCGCTGCCGCAGGCCAACTCCGCGGACGCTCATGCTCGATGACGCGGAGCGCGACTACGTGCACCGCAACTGGCGGATGCTCCAGACCTTGCGTGAGGCTTTCCGGACTGAGCCGAACGTGAAGCTCGCTGTCCTCTTCGGTTCGACCGCTCGCGGTGATGCCGGGCCGCGCTCGGATGTCGATCTCCTCGTCGACTGGAAGGACCGCTCGAGTGTCCGGCCTGGGGCGTTACGCGCGAAGCTGGAGGACGCGACCGGCCGTCGCGTCGACCTGATCCCTTGGAAGCAGGCGAAGAAGTCGCCGCTGCTGATGGACCAGGTGCTGAATGAGGGGCGAGTTATCGTCGATCGTGGTTACGTCTGGCCCCGCTTCCTCGCTGAGGAGGATGCGATTGCCGCTCGCGCCCGCCGCCAGGAGCGTCGACTCGCGACTGAGGCCGAGGCCGCTCTCGTCGAGCTCGGAGCTCACTTCGGGTGACGGACCGGGAGCGCCGAATCCGTACGGAGGCGGCCAGGGCGGCGGTTAAGGACCTCCTCGAAGAGCGAAACACGCTTAGGTCGGCAAGCGCTGAGATCGGCGATCCGCTGACGCTCGAGGCAATTGAAGCGGCCTTTTCAAAGCGATCGACCGACGATCATGTGCGCGTCCAGCTCGCCGCACTCAGCTGGGCCGCGACGGCGTGCTGCAACCAGTTCAACGTCATCATCCAGGCTGGCAGCGTGCTCGCCGGTTTCCGGCCGCCCGAACCCCCGGGGGAGCAACCCCCAAGCGCTACGGAGGACTACCGCCTGCTCCGTGACAACGGGGTGATCACGCAGGCCCAGCGCCAGCTTCTCAGCGATCTCAACAGCGCCCGGATCGCCTTGACCCACCGGTATGGACAGCCGAAGACTCCGAACGAGCTGTACCAGGCAACCTCGCTCGCCTCGAGAGCACTTAGCACCTTCGCCAAGGATTACGGGCCCTGGCTTCAGGGTCTCGGCGTCCTGCCCTCCGGAAAGTAGTCGGCGTTCGCGGCCGCGTACAGCTCAGCTGTGGACACGCGCGGAAATGTCCGCCCGCTCCATGGGACGGACGGCGGCGACCCGCTCGCGCTCTAGCGCCGCACCGCAGCGACAGCGAGCTGGTCTACGAGCTCGTTGAGCGTGACCCCGGAGTGGCCGGGGACCCTGGTGAACTCGAGCCGGTGGGGCTTGACTGCGACCAGAAGCTCCTCCCACAGATCTCGATTGGCGACAGGTTTCTTCTGCGAGTTCACCCAGCCGCGCCGCTGCCAGCCGTCGAGCCAGCGGTCGGTGAACGCCTTCATCACGTAGGTGGAGTCGACGTGCGCGTGGACGCGGGTGGGGCGCTTCAGCGCGCGCAGGCCCTCGAGCAGCCCCATAATCTCCATCCGGTTGTTGGTGGAGGGGCTCTCATTGCCCCAGATCGCCATCGCCCGCATCGGGCGGCCACTGCCCAGGTCGATGCTGACGGGGCCTGGCTCGGTGAGCCGCTTGATCTCGCGTTCGAGCATGCTGGCGGCAGCGTCGGCGCCGGCGCCCTGGACGGGGCCCCCGAAGATGAGCACGGCTCCCCAGCCGCCGGCGGCGGACTGGCGGCCGTTGCCGGAACAGGCGCCATCGCACCAGAGCTCAACGGTCGGCATAGTCACGCCTGAACCTATCGTGCCGGTTCTACAGAGCCTTCCGTGACCAGCCGCGAGCTCCGTTCACGGACAAGTCATGCGCCCGCCCGTCTCGGACTCGGCCTCTGGTCATCTGCTGACGCCAACCCGGACATGCGAACGCGGGGTCACAGATCAGCCGAGCCTCCAAAACGGGCTGCAAGTAGCCGCCCGTTGACACGTCGTGACGCGTTCGGGACATTGGGATGAACTTCTAGATCAGCCGCAGCCGGTGTTGTTCCCGCAGCTCGAGCACGTGTAGCACGAGCCGGTGCGCTGCATCATGCCTCCGCACATCGCGCAGGCGGGGCCGAGCTCCAGGCCCTGGAGCTTCGCCGGCACGGCCGGGGGCTCCTCGGTCATCGCCGCGGCCGCGGGCTTCGCGGTCGAGTGGCCGTTGCCGCCATTCCCGCCGTTCGCCGGCTCGGACTCGCCGGCCGGCGGGCCCGCCGTGTCGCCTCGCATCGCCGCTGCCTCGCCCGCCTTGCGGGCCCGGATCTCGGCGGTGAGGATTCCGAGCTCCTCGTGCAGGTCGGCGTCTCCGTAGCGGGAGGCCAGCCAGCGCATGATGTAGTCGGGCATCGACTTCGCGAACGGGATCTCCGGGTTGCGGGTGATTCCCTCGGGCTCGAAGCGGACGTACGCGAACTTGCGCACGAAGGTCTCGAGCGGCACGCCGTACTGGAGGCCGATCGAGATCGCCGTGGCGAACGCGTTCATCATGCCCTTGATCGTCGAGCCCTCCTTCCCGATGTCGGTCAGGAAGATCTCGCCGATCGAGCCGTCCTCGTACTCGCCCGCCGTGATGTAGCCCTCGTGGCCGCCGATCGAGAACTTGTGCGTGAGCGACTGGCGCTCGGTCGGCATCCGGCGCCGCACCGGCCGCGCCGGCTCGACAGCCGCGGCCTCGGCCGCCTCGTCGGCCGTCTTCGTGCCGCCGTCGGTCTTCAGCGCCTGCGCCGTCTTCGATCCGTCGCGGTAGATCGCGAGCGCCTTCAGCCCGAGCTTCCAGGCCTCGGTGTACACCTCCGCGATGTCCTCGACCGTGACCGACTCGGGCAGGTTCACCGTCTTCGAGATCGCACCCGAGAGGAACGGCTGCGCCGCGGCCATCATCTTCACGTGGCCCATCGCCGCGATCGCGCGCTCGCCCACGGCCACGTCGAACACCGGCAAGTGCTCGTCGCGCAGGCCCGGCGCTCCCACGATCGTCCCGCTCTCCGCCAGGTGCGCCTCGATCGCCTTGATCTCCTCAGCTGAGTAGCCGAGCGTCTCGAGCGCCAGCGGCACCGTCTGGTTGACGATCGTCATCTGCCCGCCGCCCACCAGCTCCTTG
>DASUQG010000065.1:0-10144 GCA_036280695.1 Thermoleophilaceae bacterium | reverse complement strand
GTCGGCCATGGCCGCGTGATGGTATGAAGCGCGGCCTTGGAGGTCACGGAGCACAGGGCACAGGTCGGGGGGCTCGAGGTGAACTACCGGCAGGCGGGCGATGCGCCGATCGTCTACCTGCACGGCGTGCCGACCCATTCGCACGAGTGGATCCCGTTCCTCGAGCGCACCGGCGGGGTCGCGCCCGACCTGCCCGGCTTCGGGAAGTCCGCCAAGCCGGGCAACTTCGACTACTCGATCGAGGGCTACGACCGCTTCCTCGAGGGGTTCGTCGACCAGCTCGGGCTGGAGCGCTTCTCGCTCGTGCTCCACGACTGGGGCGCCGTGGGCCTAGCCCTGGCCCAGCGCTTCCCGGAGCGCGTGGAGCGGCTGGTGCTCTTCTCGATCGTGCCGTTCGTGCCCGGCTTCCGCTGGCACCGCGTGGCCCGCGGCTGGCGAACGCCGGGGGTGGGCGAGCTGCTGATGGGGATCACCACGCGCTGGGGCTTCCGGCGCGAGCTGCCCAGCGAGCTCGCGGACGTGGCCTACGACGCCTTCGACCACGGCACCCAGCGGGCGATCCTGAAGCTGTACCGCTCGGCCCCGCCCGACGTGCTCGCCAAGGCCGGCGAGCGGCTCGGGGAGATCAGCGCCTCGGCTCTGATCCTGTGGCCGGACGACGACCCGTACATCGGCGCCGAGTTCGGCCAGGTGGTCGCACACGCGCTGGGCGGAGAGACCACGCTCGAGATGGTCCGCGGGGGTCACTGGCCGTGGCATCGGAACCCCGAGCTGGTCGACCGAGCGGCTGCCTTTCTAAAACGTTCCTAACTTATTAAAGCTATGCAGGTGTATGCAGCTCGCCGTCGATTGAATGGGCGTCGTGCGCGAGTTCCTCTCAAAGTCCATAGCCGGCGGTCTGTCCGCCGGGGTCGTGCTGCTCTGGTGGCCGGTCCTCTTCGAAGACGTAGACACCGTCACGTCGTGGTTCGTCCGCGGGGCGGCCTGGACCGTCCTCTTCGAGCTGCTGCTGCTGGCGCTGGTTCCGTTCGAGCGCGCACTCTGGGAGACCGCGCAGGGCGAGACCATCACGCGCAGGATGGGGTACGCGGGCTCGCGCCTTCACTCGGGCTCGCAGCGGCGCCGCGTCGGGCGGCTGAGCGCCGTGGCCACCGTGGCGGTGGCCGTGCCGGTCGCGCTGCTCGTGGCCGGACTCCATGAGCAGGCGCCCGCCCGGGCCGAGGCACCGGCGGTGAGGCCGATCAAGGTCGTGCGCGTGACCAAGGTCGTCCGTCCGGTGACCGTGAAGAAGGTGGTCGAGCGCGCACCGGTCTCCGGGCAGCCGGTGATCACAACGCCGGCGCCGGCCGCCCAGGCCCCCGTGCCGCCGCGCGTCACGGAGGATCCGGCGCCACGCACCGGCCGGACCGTCGTGGGAGACACCGCGCCTACGCAAAGCGCACCGGAGGCACCGGCGGAGACCGCGCCTGACGGCGCTGGTGGCTGAGACGGCGACCTCCGATCGGTCCCGCGCGGTCGGCTAGCCTGTCTCTCTCGTGCTGCGCGACGCGCCGTCCGCCGTCTCCGCGCCGCCTTCCTCTCCAGTCCCGACGCGCGAGGAAACGGCGCCTCTTTCGCCACGGTCCGACCGCCGGCCGCCTCCGGCTGCCCCGTGGTACCGGCGCATCGATCCGTGGAAGGCCGCGCCGATCGTGGCTTCGCTCCTGTTCGCGGCCGTCTACCTGATCTGGCAGCCGCGCACCGTCGACCTGGCGGCGCACACTTTCCGCGCCGACCTGTTCGGCAAGGAGGGCTTCGCGATCTGGAACGGCCAGTGGTACGGCGGCCACCACACGCCGGCGTACAGCGTGCTGTCGCCGCCGCTGGCCTGGCTGCTCGGACCGCCGCTCGCGCTGGCGCTGTCCGCGGTGGCGTCCGCCGCCCTGTTCCCGCCGCTCCTGCGCGGTTGGTTCGGGGACGAACGTGCCCGCTGGGGCGCGCTCTGGTTCGGCGCCGCCACCGCGACGCTGCTCTTCACCAGCCGGCTGCCGTTCGCGATCGGCGTGGCGTTCGGCCTCGCGGCGCTGCTGGCGCTCCAGCGCCGCCGCTACGGGCTCGCGATCCTGTTCGCGGTGCTGTGCCCGCTGGGCAGCCCGGTCGCCGGGCTGTTCCTCGCCATGGCGGGAGTGGCGTACGCGATAGCCGAACGACGCGACCGCGCCAAGCGCTCGGAGGGCCTTGCGATCGCGGCCGCCGCCTTCTTCCCACCGGTATTCATGGCGTGGGCCTTCCCCGAGGGCGGCTGGGCTCCCTTCCCGACCTCCGCCTACATCCCGATCCCGGTGTTCGCGGTCGCGTGCCTGATCGTCCTGCCGCGCGAGCAGACCGCCCTGCGCTGGGGCGCCGCCCTATACGGGCTGGGCGCCACGCTCGCGCTCGCGCTGGAGACGCCGATGGGCGGAAACGCCGTGCGCCTCGGCGCGCTGTTCGGCGGACCGGTGCTGCTGTGCGCGCTCTGGGGGCGGCCCTGGACCAAGCGCTTCTGGGCGCTGCCGGTGCTCGCAGCCGGATTCGCCGCGCTCGCGTTCTGGCAGTGGTCGCCCGCGGTGCGCGACGTGATCAAGTACCTCGAGGATCCGGCCGCGAAGTCCGACTACTTCACTCCCCTGAAGGAGTTCCTCTTCAGGCTGCCCGATCAGCGCCGCATCGAGATCCCCTTCACCCGCTCGCACTGGGAGGGCTCCGAGGTGGCGATGGACCAGGCGCTGGCGCGCGGCTGGCTTCGGCAGTTGGATACGAAGTTGAATCCGATCTTCTATCGCGACGGGTTGAACCGCTTGACGTATGCGAGTTGGCTGGCGGATAACGCGGTGCGCTATGTGGCGTTGCCGTCGGCGAAGCCGGACAAGAGCTCGTATGGCGAGCGGGCGCTGATCGAGAAGGGGTTGCCGTATCTGCGGCTGCGCTGGAAGTCGGACGACTGGCGTGTCTACGAGGTGCTGTTGCCGGCGCCGCTTGTGATCCCGCAGAAGCGCGCGCGGATCGTGCTCGAGCAGTTCCAGTCCGACGAGCTGTTGTTGGATGTGAAGCGGCCCGGCGAGGCGATCGTGAAGGTGCGCTGGACGCCGTACTGGTTCGCCTCGCATGCGTGTGTGGAGCCGTATGGGGACTGGACCAAGGTGATCGCCAAGGAGGAGGGCTTCGTGCACATGTCGACCCGCTTCGCGCCCGAGCGGCTGTTCTCACGCGGCCGCCGCTGCGACGACTCCACGGGCTAGCCGAGCCAGCTACGCTAGACGCCCGTGCCCCGTTCCCACCCGCTCCTGGTCCAGCTGGCTCGGGTCTGGCGCCTGAGTGGTCGTTGGCTGCCCAACGGATGGCTCGACGCCATCCGCCAGCTCGCGCTGTTCGCCGGCGCGTACTACCTGTACCGCATCGTCCGCGGCATCGTGGACGGGCAGGCGGTGCTCGCGTTCGAGAACGCGCGCAACCTCGTGGATGCCGAGCGGGCCCTCGGGCTCTTCTTCGAGCCCGGGCTTCAGGCTTGGGCGGAGGGCCAGGAGTGGCTGCTCACGTTCGCCAACTGGATGTACGTGAACTCGCACTTCGTAATCACCACGACCTTCCTGATCTGGCTCTACATCGCGCGCAACCACGCCTACTACTTCGTGCGCAACATGTTCCTGGTGGCGATGGGGCTCGCGCTCGTGGGCTACGTGGCATACCCCACCGCGCCGCCGCGCTTCATGCCCGAGTGGGGCTTCAGCGACTCGGTGGCCCAGTTCGTCGGCGAGAAGGCGGACCAGAGCGCGAACGTGCTCTACAACCCGTTCGCAGCCGTGCCAAGCATGCACGTGGCGTTCGCGCTCATGATCGCCATCCCGGCGATCTTCCTCGTCAAGCACCGCGTCCTGAAGGTCCTTTGGGCGTTCTACCCACTGGTCGTGACCTTCGTCGTGATGGTCACCGCCAACCACTTCTGGCTCGACGCCGCGCTCGGCGCGCTCGTCGCGGCCGTCTCGGCCTACGCGGCCAGCGCGGCCTTCGCGCGCGCACGGCCCGAGGCCTGGGCCTGGCGCACCGCCGGGGCCAAGGCACACGCGTGAGCGACGAGGTCCGCGAGCGGCCGCGCCGGGTGCGCGCCCGGAACGGCCGCGAGGGAGCCCGTTCTGCCGGCGAGATGCGCGCCCTCGCCCGCGACCGCCTGATCGAGTCCAGGCTCACCCCCAACGCCATCTCGATCACGGGCCTCATCGGCAACCTGATCGCAGCCGTCCTGATCCTCGAGCACCACTTCGTCCTCGCCGGCGTCGCCTTCATCCTCGGCTCGCTCTGCGACATGTTCGACGGGCGCTACTCGCGCATGTCCGGCAAGGGCACCCCCTTCGGGGCCTTCCTCGACTCCACGCTCGACCGCGTCGAGGAGGGCGTCGTCCTCGCGGCCGTCGCCGTCTGGTTCGCCCAGGACGGCAACGACCTCGCCGTGGGCGCCACGGTGCTCGCCGTGGTCGGCTCGTACATGGTCAGCTACACCCGCGCTCGCGCGGAGGCGCTGGGCGTGGGCGGCAAGGTCGGGATCGCTTCTCGCGCGGTCCGGGTAGTGATCCTCTCAGCGGGATTGGTGTTCGCAGCAGGCGAGCTTGTGCCAGACTTCGACCTGCTCGAGCCGGCGATCTACCTGATGGCCGTGCTCACAGTGTTCACCACGCTTCAGAGGGTGCTCCACGTCCGTCGGCAGCTCGCCGGCGGAGCGGGCACCGTGTAACCCAAACGACCTTGGCGGGTGTGTTCCTCTCGATGACTGATTCGACAACCTCTTCCAACGGCGGCTCGCGCTACCAGACCGACAAGGTCCGAGTCGCAATCATCGGCGTCGGCAACTGCGCCTCCTCCCTCGTGCAGGGAGTCGAGTACTACAAGGACGCCGATCAGAACGAGTCCGTGCCGGGCCTCATGCACGTGGACCTCGGCGGCTACCACGTCAGCGACATCGAGTTCAGCGCCGCCTTCGACATCGACGCCGACAAGGTCGGCAAGGACCTCTCCGAGGCGATCTGGGCGGGCCAGAACAACACGATCAAGTTCGCCGACGTGCCGAACCTCGGCGTCAAGGTCCACCGCGGCATGACGCACGACGGCCTCGGCAAGTACCTCAAGGAGAAGATCACGAAGGCGCCGGGCGAGACGGACGACATCGTGAGCATCCTCAAGGAGACCAAGACCGACGTGGTCGTCTCCTACCTGCCGGTTGGCTCCGAGCAGGCCACCAAGTGGTACGTGGAGCAGATCCTCGAGGCCGGTTGCGGGTTCGTGAACTGCATCCCGGTGTTCATCGCGAGGGAGCACTACTGGTCGACCCGCTTCGAGAAGGCCGGGCTGCCGGTGGTGGGCGACGACATCAAGTCGCAAGTCGGCGCCACGATCGTCCACCGCATGCTCGCCCGCCTCTTCCACGAGCGCGGCGTCGAGATGAAGCGGACGTCGCAGCTCAACGTCGGCGGCAACATGGACTTCTACAACATGCTCGAGCGCGAGCGCCTGGAGTCGAAGAAGATCTCCAAGACGAACGCCGTGACCTCGATCATGGGCCACGAGCTGCCGAAGGACGACGTCTACATCGGCCCCTCGGACTACGTGCCGTGGCTGACCGACCGCAAGTGGGCGCACATCCGGCTCGAGGGCGAGGCCTTCGGCGACGTGCCGCTCACGATCGAGGCGAAGCTCGAGGTCTGGGACTCGCCGAACTCGGCGGGCATCGTCATCGACGCGGTTCGCTGCTGCAAGCTGGCACTGAACCACGGACTCGGCGGCCCGATCACCGGCGCCTCCGCGTACCTGATGAAGTCGCCGCCCGAGCAGCACCCGGACCCGGTGGCGCGCGACATGGTCGAGGAATTCATCGCGGAGTACGGCGGGGCACCGAAGCTACCCGGCCAGAAGTCCGCGCCCGCCGAGCCCAAGACCGAGACGACGATCGACACCTAGGGCATTTCGCTGGGCTCTGGTGCTTCGAGCACCTCGGCCCGTGCGTAGTGCCCGACGGCGTCGAAGCTCCGCTTCGCGTGGAGGCCGCGGCGTAGGTCGCAGTCGGCGGTGAGGATCCCCTCCTCGTCGTAGAGCGGGCCGGCTATCACCTGGCCGGACGCCGGCTCCACGATCACGGCCCCGCCGCGCCCGTAGACCTCCTTGTCGGGGAGGTCTACTGGGAAGTCGGACGGGAACGCGGAGCGCGGGATGTACTGGGGCACCGACACCACGTACGCGCCGGACTCGATGGCGATGTGACGCATGCTCGCGAGCCATCCGTCCGAGTCGTCCGCCGTCGGCGCCACCCATATCTGAGGTCCGCCCTGGTACACCGCCCAGCGCGCCAGGGGCATGCGGTTCTCCCAGCAGATCAGTCCGCCCACCCGGCCTACCGGAGTGTCGACCACGGCCAGGTCGTCTCCGGCGCCGATGCCGTGGAAGAGTCGCTCGTGGTGAGTCGGCATGAGCTTGCGGTGCTTCCACGCCAGCCCCTCAGGGCCGACGAGCAGCATGGTGTTGTACAGCGTGCCGGGACGCTCGGACTCACGCTCGTTCACGCCGATCACGCAGTGCACGCCGTGCTCGGCGCATGCGTCGGCCAGCCGGTCCACGAGCGGACCGGGCACGTCCACGGAGCTCTCCCACATTCGCTCCCAAAGCTCGTCGAAGCCGCCGAACCCCGCCGCGGCCCGCGCCCAGACGTTCGACGGGTAGAGCGAGACGAACGTTTCAGGCAAAACCGCCAGCTCCGCGCCCTGCGCCGCCGCGTCCCCGAGCAGCCCGATGGCCTTCGCCACGCTCGCCTCGGCATCGAGTATCACGGGTGTGGCCTGAATCGCCGCGACGCGCGTGGTGCGGAACTCGGTCAAATCGACGCGATCGTATCCTGCGCAGGGTGCCCTTCTCGATAGCGCAGGTCACTCCGTGGCCCTGGGAGCAGCACCACGAGGTCAACCGCTTCGTGGAACGGCTCTCTGATGAGCTGTGCGCACGCGGGCACCGCGTGGTCGTGGTCGCGCCGTCGGACTCACGCGAGCTGGTACGCGAGGGCCGCGCCACCGTCAGGGCGATGCGGTCGAACCCGGACGCCCTCTGGGGCGAGCCGGGCTGCGCGTCGATGCTCGCCGTGGGCCAGTCGCTGCCGTTCCGGCGGGGCGGCTCGGTGTCGCTGCCGCTCGACGTGTCGCGCACGATGGAGGAGCTCCTCGAGCTCGCCGAGCTCGACTTCATGCACGTGCACGAGCCCTTCGCACCCAGCGCGGCGTCGGCTGCGCTGCGCCACTCGCGCGCTCTGAACGTGGGCACCTTCCACTCGACGACCGAGCGCTTCGTGTCGACCCAGGTTGCGCGCAAGGTCGTGGAGCTCCTGTTCGGCCGCCTCGACGGCCGCACCGCAAGCTTCGCAGCCACCCGCGACCTGGTCGAGCGCTACTTCCCCGGCGACTACACGGTGATCCGCCCGGGCGCGGACCTCCAGGCGCGCACCGCGGAGAAGGAGGGCCCGCCGGAGATCGTGTTCTCGGACGAGGAAGAGCGCGGGGCGCTGCGGCTGTTCCTGCGCGCCCTCCGCCGTTTGCCCACCGACCTCGACTGGCGCGCGACCATCTGGTTGCGCGACCCAGCGGCCACCACGGCGCCCACGCTGTCGCGCCGCATGCGCGAGCGCGTGACGCTGGCGGGGCCCGCCGATGGGTCCGAGGCGCAGTTCCTCGCCCGCGCCACCATCGCCGTGGCCGCCTCGGCCGGCATTGCGCCGGCGCCGCAGCTCGTGCTGCGCGCCATGGCCGGCGGGGCCGTGCCGGTGGTCTCGCGCCTGCCGCAGTACGAGGAGCTCCTGCGCGAGGGCGAGCTCGGCCCGCTGTTCGAGCCGCGGGACGCCCTCACCCTCTCGGCTCAGCTCGAGCGGCTGCTCCGCGACCCGAAGCTCGTGTCCGGCTACACAAAGTCGATAAATGCGGCCCGGCCGGACATCGAGTGGTCCCGCGTCGCGGACGAGTTCGAGGAGCTCTACGAGCGAATCGCCGCGCGCCGTCACGACGCGAACGGCGCGCCGCAGCTGCGCAAGAAGCTCGGCAGGCGCGACTTCATCCACGTGGACCTTCACATGCACACGGACCACTCGCCCGACTGCGCGACCCCCGTCGACACGCTGCTCGACACCGCGAAGCGGGTGGGACTCGGCGCGATCGCGGTGACCGACCACAACGAGATCTCCGGAGCACTCGAGGCGCGCGAGCGGGCCAACGGGATCAAGGTGATCGTGGCCGAGGAGGTCAAGACGGCCGACCAGGGCGAGGTGATCGGGCTCTTCATCGAAAAGAAGATCCCGCGCGGCATGACTCTCCAGGAGACGATCGCGGAGATCCGCCGCCAGGGGGGCCTCGTCTACGTGCCCCACCCCTTCGACCGTATGCATGCGGTACCCGACTACGAGCACCTGCTCGACGTGGTGGAGGACATCGACGCGATCGAGGTCTTCAACCCGCGCGTGGCCTTCTCCGCCTTCAACGAGGAGGCGGCCCGCTTCGCGGCCAAGTACCGGATCGTCGCGGGCGCGGGGTCGGACAGCCACGTCGCGCAGGGGCTCGGCTCGGTGAAGATCCGGATGCGCGACTTCGACGGTCCCGAGGAGTTCCTCGAGTCGCTGCGCGACGCTGACATCGTCCGGAAGCGACAGTCGCTCCTGTACGTCCAGGCGCTGAAATTCCTCCAGACGCGCGGCAAGAAGTGATGCGCCCGAAAGGAGGGGAGCCAGCGCCGTCAAAAGCCAGTGGCCAGGTGCCGGCAACTGACGACGAGATTCGCGAGAAGTACCTGGAGCGAGCGATCCGTGAGCTGAATCAGCTCACCCGGGAGATCCAGAGCTGTGAGCATTGCCCGCGCGGCAACCTCATGCCCGTGCTCGGGTCGGGGCACCCGCAGGCCGACATCATGCTGCTCAAGTTCGCCCCGGTGCCCTCGGAGATCGAGGAGGGCGTGGCGTTCTACGGCCGTGCCGGCAGCGCGCTCATGAAGAGCTTCAAGCGCCTCGGCATCGACCCGCTGGCCGTGTACGGCACGGTGTTCGTGAAGTGCCCGGTGCACGACACGGACGAGTCGGCGCCGGCGTGCCGTGCGCGCGTGCGGGAGGAGATCGCGATCGTGCAGCCCCGGATCGTCGTGGTGATGGGCGACGAGGCCCTCGAGGAGCTGAACGACCTGCGTGTGCCACTCGGGCGCCAGCTCGACTGGAAGCCGGGCGAGATCCAGCGCCTCACGCCCTCGATCGAGGCCCTCACTGTGCCGGACATCGACCGCTCACTCGACGACGAGCAGGCGAAGCGCGAATTCTGGGCGGCGTTCCGCGCGCTCGGCGAGTGGTACGCGGACTTCCCGCCGTACTAGGCGCCTAGAGCCGCGGCCCGGTGAACCAGGTCTCGCTCCAGGCCGACCAGCCCGACGGGATCCACACCTTGTGCTGGAGCACGTTGTTCGCGCCGCGAGCCCAGACGTCGATGCGCTTCGAGTTGGCCGAGACCGCCGCTGGGGCCGAGATGGTGGCGCCGCCCAGGGAGCTCCAGGCCGACCAGCCCGCGCCGTCGTTGAAGCTGCGGTAGATCCCGCCGTCCGCGCCACGGACGAACAGGTCGAGCCTGTCGGTGCCGCGCGACGCCACGGCGGGCGCGGACGTCGCGACTCCGCCGACGCTCGTCCACGGGCTCCAGGACGTGGTCCATGTCCTGCGCCAGATCGCGGAGTCGCCGCCACGGACGAAGACATCGACCTTGCCGGTCGCGTTCGAGATCGCCGCCGGCGCCGACGTCGCTCCGCCGGGGGGTGCTCCGATCGAGGCCCAGCCGACCGACCACACCGACCCGTCTCGGTAGCGGTGGTGGATGGAGTTGTCCGCGCCGCGCAGGAACACGTCGACGATCGACGTGCCGCGTCGCGTCGAGGCTGCAGGGCTCGCGTAGGTCATCCCTCCGAGCGAGCCCCAGCTGCCCCACGTCGTGCCGTTGTAGCGACGCTGCCAGATCGCGTTGTCGGTACCTCGGACGTAGACGTCGAGTCGCTTCGCCGCCGGCGCTGCAACCGCCGGGCTGGACGACGTGGCGCCGGCGAGCGAGGTGATGCTCGACCACGGTCCCGGGGGCTTGGT
>DASUQG010000064.1:0-3948 GCA_036280695.1 Thermoleophilaceae bacterium | reverse complement strand
AGCACGCCCGCCTGGATGGCGGCGCCCACGGCCACGACCTCGTCCGGGTTGACGCCGCGGTGCGGGTCCTTCCCGGTGAGCTCCTTGACCTTCTCCTGCACGGCCGGCATGCGCGTCATGCCGCCCACGAGGACGACGTGGTCGATGCCGGCGCCGCCCTCGACGCTTGCGTCCTGGAGCGCCTGCTTCGTCGGACCGACCACGCGGTCGATCAGCTCGGCGGTCAGCTCGTTCAGCTTCGAGCGGGTGAGCCGCTGGTTGAGATGCTTCGGGACCGAATCGACCGCCGTGATGAAGGGCAGGTTGATCTGGGTCTCCTGCGCCGAGCTGAGCTCCGTCTTTGCCTTCTCGGCCTCCTGGTAGAGGCGCTGGAGCGCCATCTTGTCGGCCGAGAGGTCCACGGCCTCCGCCTTCTTGAACTCAGAGACGAGCCAGTCGACGATCGCCTTGTCGAAGTTGTCGCCACCCAGGTGGTTGTCACCCGCTGTCGACTTCACCTCGAAGACGCCGTCGCCGATCTCGAGCACCGACACGTCGAACGTGCCGCCGCCGAGGTCGAACACCAGGATCGTCTGGTCGTCCTCCTTGTCGAGCCCGTAAGCGAGCGATGCCGCCGTCGGCTCGTTGATGATGCGCTTCACGTCGAGGCCGGCGACCTTGCCGGCGTCCTTCGTGGCCTGGCGCTGGTCGTCGTTGAAGTACGCGGGGACGGTGATCACCGCGCTGTCGACCGTGTCGCCCAGGTACGCCTCGGCGTCAGCCTTCAGCTTCTGGAGGATCATCGCGCTGATCTCCGGCGGGGCGAACTCCTTGCCGCCCGCCTTCACGCGCGCATCGCCGTTCGGGCCGGGAATGACCTCGAACGGGACGATCTTCTCCTCCTCCTTGACCTCGGCCTCCTTGCGGCCCATGAAGCGCTTGATCGAGAAGACCGTGTTCTCGGGGTTGGTAACAGCCTGCCGCTTGGCGGGCGCGCCAACGAGGCGCTCGCCGCCATCCGTGAACGCAACGACCGAGGGAGTGGTGCGCGCGCCCTCGGCGTTCTCGATCACGGTGGGCTCGCCGCCCTCGAGGACGGCCATGCACGAGTTGGTCGTGCCCAGATCGATGCCGATCGTCTTGCCCATCCGTACTTCTCCTTGGTCGAGTCGAAAGAAATCTAAGCGTGAGTATGGCAGATTCTGTGCAGCCCGCGGAAGGCTCCGCGCCACCATTGATCACTTGTGCATGACATGTATGCAAAACCGATCAAGAGTGAGGATCGGCGGACTCATTAGGATGGCGCCGCCGATGCTGCGCGCGCTCCTGATCCTCATTGCTGTCGTTGCAGTTCTCGGCGTATCGGCCTGCGGCGGCGACGACGACAGCGCCACACCCGCCCAGGAGCAAACCTCCGCCGAAACGCAGACAACCCCCTCGGAGGACGCCCTCAAGGACACCGCCGTCAAGCCCGAGATCCCCAAGCCGACCGGCACCCCGCCGCGCAAGCTCGTCACGGAGGACATCGTCAAGGGCGAGGGGCCGGGCGCGAAGCCCGGTAACACCGTGACGGTGAAATACGTGGGCGTGAACTTCTCGAACGGCCAGGAGTTCGACTCCTCCTGGGATTCCGGCGCGACCTTCCCGGTGCAGGTCGGCGCCGGCATGGTGATCGAGGGCTGGGACAAGGGCCTCGTCGGCATCCGAAAGGGCGGCCGGCGCATGCTCACGATTCCGCCCGAGATGGGCTACGGCGCCGAGGGCTATCCGCCCGACATCCCGCCGAACGAGACGCTCGTGTTCGTGGTCGACGCCGTGTCGATCAAGTAGGCGGGGCGGCCGCCCCGCGGCTAGCCCTCCGGCAGCGGCCGCGGCGGCCGCAGCCGCGGCACGATATCCACCGCCACGATCGCCGCCATGATCAGCACGGCGCCGACCCAGCCGGTCGCCGTGAGCCGCTCGTCGTTCAGGAGCCAGCCGAACAGGCCCGCGAAGGCGGGCTCCGACGCCAGGATGAGCGCGGTGCGCGCCGGCGGCGCGTGCTTCTGAGCGAACGACTGGACGAAGAAGCCGAGCGCGCTCGCGATCAAAGCGGTCACGATCAGCGCCGACCACACGGTGGCTCCCTCGGGCGGCTCGAGCTGCCCGGCGGCGGCACCGATCGCGAGCGAGACGAGGCCCACGACGCCGAGTTGGACTGCAAGCAGGGCACCCACGTCGTAGCGCCTGACCGCGCTCGCCGTCGCGAGGATGTGCGCGGCCAGGGAGATCGCGCACAGGAAGACGAGCCCGTCGCCCCGCAGGTCGAGGTCGCCGCCGGCGCCGGACAGCAGCCAGAGCCCGAACATCGCGACGCCCGCGGCCACCCAGGCGCTCACCGGAATCCGCTGCCGGAGGAACACAGCACCGAGTACCGGCGTCAGAACCACGAAGAGACCCGTGATGAACCCCGTATTCGATGCTGTCGTCTCCTCGAGGCCGAGCGTCTGGAACACGTAGCCGCCGGTGAGGAAGGCCCCCATCACGAGCCCGGCGCGCCAGCCCTCGGCCGGAAGCGTGCGCAGCCGCCTGTGAAACACCACCGCGACGATGAGCGCTGCCGGGATGAAGCGGTACGCGAGGAACGCCATCGTGGGCAGCTCGCGGATCGCATCCTGAACCATCACGAACGTCAGCCCCCAGACCGACGCGATCCCTATCAGTGCCAGCTCCGAGAGCCGGCGCAGGGTCGTTTCGCTCATGCGCGGCGCGCGGCGGCGAGCCGCCGGCGTCCCTCGGGACACATCCGCCGCAGCGGGCACGAAGCGCAGGCGGGGTTGCGCGCAATGCATGTCCTGCGCCCGTGGCGGATCAGCAGCACGTGCAGCTCGTACGCCTCCTCCGGGCTGTCCACGAGCTTCAGCATCTCGTCATGCGCCTTCACCAGGCTGGTGCCCTCGGGCCACAGCCCGAGCCGCGTGCCGACCCGGTACACGTGCGTGTCCACGGGCACGTCCGGGCGGCCGTAGGAGAACAGCAGCACGCACGCGGCGGTCTTGCGCCCAACGCCGGGGAGCTCGCAGAGGTAGTCGCGGGCCTCCTCGAGCGGCGCCTCCTCCATCCAGGCGAGGTCGTCGTCGCCGAGGGCGCCCAGTATCTGCTTGATCCTCACCGCCTTGGTCGGTGCGAGGCCGCCAGGGCGGATGGCGTCCTCGACGTCGAGGACGGCGGCGTCACGGACCTCCGCCCACGACGAGAAGCGCTCGCGCAGGCGCGCATATGCCACGTCGCGGTTGCGGTCGTTCGTGTTCTGCGAGAGCACCGTGAGGATCAGCTCGTCCACGGGCGCGCGGTGGGGGCGCAGCACGGGGCGGCCGTACTCCCTGCGGAGCCGTTCGATGATCTTGCGAACCCTGCGGCGGTCGGCCATGGCCGCGTGATGGTATGAAGCGCGGCCTTGGAGGTCACGGAGCACAGGGCACAGGTCGGGGGGCTCGAGGTGAACTACCGGCAGGCGGGCGATGCGCCGATCGTCTACCTGCACGGCGTGCCGACCCACTCGCACGAGTGGATCCCGTTCCTCGAGCGCACTGGCGGGGTCGCCCCCGACCTGCCCGGCTTCGGGAAGTCCGCCAAGCCGGCCAACTTCGACTACTCGATCGAGGGGTACGACCGCTTACTCGAGGCGTTCGTCGATCAGCTCGGGCTGGAGCGCTTCTCGCTCGTGCTCCACGACTGGGGCGCCGTGGGTCTCGCCCTGGCCCAGCGCTTCCCGGAGCGTGTGGAGCGGCTGGTGCTCTTCTCGATCGTGCCGTTCGTGCCCGGCTTCCGCTGGCACCGTGTGGCCCGCGGCTGGCGCACACCGGGTGTGGGCGAGCTGCTGATGGGGATCACCACGCGCTGGAGCTTCCGGCGCGAGCTGCCCGGCGAGCTCGCGGACGTGGCCTACGACGCCTTCGACCACGGCACCCAGCGGGCGATCCTGAAGCT
>DASUQG010000063.1:0-3794 GCA_036280695.1 Thermoleophilaceae bacterium | reverse complement strand
GGGAGTGGCCGAGGCCGCTGGGAGCGCCCCAGCGCCGAGCCAGCGCCACCTCCTCCTCGGCCAGCGCGATCGCCTCCTCGCGCCTTCCGGCCAGCGCGAGCGCCTGCGCCTTCAGCGAGCGCCAGGGCACCCAGCGCGGGTTCTTCGTGCGCGCGGAATGCCGCTCGAGGTCCTCGGCCGCGGCAAGGGCCGCCTCCCCGTTCCCCTCGGCGAGGTGGATGCCGATCAGCGTGCGCCGCGCGAAATTCGTGCCGTCGGACACGTCGCCGTCCATGATCACGACGCCCTCCATCACCTCACGTGCGCCCTCTACGTCGCCGGCCTCGAGCCGGACCCCGCCCAGGAAGCCGTTGGTGTAGGACGCCGCCTGAGGGACGTTGATGCCGTAGACGTCGATCATGGCGAGGTTGCTGCGCAGCGACTCCTCAGCCACCGCGAGCTCGCCCTGCACGAGCTTGAAGCAGCCGTCCCAGAGGCTCACGGACAGGCGCGAGAAGAGCGAGCCGTTGCGGTGCGCCTGCGCGAGCGTCTGCTCCCACAGTGGGTCGGCCTCGGGGCGGTCGGCCACCACGAGCGTGAGCATCGCGCCCATCCAGAACAGGCCGTTGTCGGCCTCGAGGAGCGTGCCGCCCTCCATCGCCTTGAGCGCGAGCTCGGCCGCCTGCTCGGCGTCGTCGGCGTCCACCATGCAGCCAAAGGCCACGGTCGCGGCGAGCATCTTGGCGCCGGGGCCGTCGCCCACCGGTTCGCTGCGCAGCCGCTCCTGCCGCTCGGCGGCGTCCCCGACCTGTGCGCCGAAATGCACCGAGATCAGCTCGACGGCCTCCAGGGCCTTGCGTTGGTCGTCGAGCTCCGGGGGCAGCTCGGCGATGGCGCGCTGCGCGAACTCCGCCGCCGCGTCGGGGCTGCCGGCGAAGATCAGCGTGCGGGCCAGAAGCCAGGCCGCGGTGGCGCGCTTGTGCGGGTCGTCGAGCAGCTCGTAGGCCTCGCGCAGGTGCTCGATCGCGAGCGGCGCGTAGGTGTTCGTGCCCGAGATGCCGAGCTCGAGCAGGATCTCCCCGCGCCGCTCCGGCGAGGGTGGCTCCTCGAGCGCCCGCGTGAGGTACGCCACGGCGCTGTCCGGAGCGCTGCGCCGGACGGCGGAGCGCGCGGCCTCAGCCAGCAGGTCCACGACCCAGTCCTGGCCGCGCCGCGCCATGGAGAGCAGGTGCGACGCCACCTGGTCCGGCTGGGCGCCCGAGTCGCGCAGGACGGTGGCCGCTCTCGCGTGCATCAGCTCGCGCTGTCCCGCCGAGAGCTCGTGGTAGATCGCCTCGCGCACGAGCGGGTGCACGAAGCCGAGCGGCGAGCCCGGCCCCAGGATCTCCGCCTGCGCCAGCGCGCCGCTCGCGTCCGCCACCTGCTGCTCGGGGAGGTCGGCCAGCGCAGCCACCGCCGGCAGGTCCGCGCTCTCGCCGAGCACGGCCACGGCCCGGGCCACGCTCACGGCGGCATCGTCAAGACGCGCGAGCCGCAGCAGCACGGTTCGCGACACCGCCCGCGGGCCGATGTCCGCCACCACGTCCACGTGGGCCGCGTCGGGCTTCACGCCGTCTGCCTCGAGCGAGGAGAGCAGCTGGCGCAGCAGCAGCGGGTTGCCGCCGGTCACGCGCGCGCATGCGGCGCAGAAGCGCTCGTCCGCGTCCTCGCCGAGCCGCGAGCGCACGAGCTCGGTGATCGCGGCGCCGCTCAGGGGCCCGGGTCGGACGGCGCGCGTGATCGGGTCCTGTCCGATCTCGGCGATCAGGGCCGGGTCGGTACCGGGGTCGGTGCTGCGCAGCGTGGCGCCCACGAGCGCGGGCATGTCCTCGAGCCGGCGCGTGAGGTAGGCCAGGAAGCGCAGCGAGGGCCGGTCGCACCAGTGCAGGTCGTCCACCGACAGCAGCACGGGTCCGTCGGCCGCCACGTTCGCGGTCAGCCAGTAGAGGCCGTGAAGCGCCGCAAAGGTGGCGTCGGGGGCCATCCCGTTGGCCTGCGAGTCCGCGGCGTCGAAGATCGCCCGCGCGGGCGCCGCCGCGCCGGCCAGCCAGCGCTCGCGCGCCTCGCCGTCCGTGAGCGGCGGCTCGAACAGCTGCCTAACCACGCCAAACGGGAACTCGCGCTCGAGCTCGCTGCCGCGCGCGCTGAGCACGCGCACGTCGTCCTCCTGCGCCGCCCTCCGGAGCTCGGCGAGCAGCCGGCTCTTCCCGATGCCCGCCGGACCCTCCACGAGCGCGAGCCGGCCACCGCCGCCGGCCGCCTCCTGAAGCACGGCGCGAAGCGAGTCGCGCTCGCGGTCTCGCTCGAGGAGCAGCTCAGCAGGGCCAGCGTCGCGCATCGCGCCATCGTAGGGGCGATTCCGACGACTGCACCAAAGAGGGCGGCCCCGACCGAAGCTCAACACGAAAGCGACCACATGTGTCGCAAACGTGTTGAGCTTGGCCACCCCGGCCGATCCGCCGCCCTGCGGCCGGGCCGATTCACCGCCGCGCGGCTCGATCCGCGAAGCTTGCGGGGGTGCGTTCCCGGAGATAGGAAACCCGCGTGGTATTGGGAGTTGACGTAGGAGGTACGAAAATCGCCGTCGCGGCCGTCGACGGAGTGACCGCGACGCACGCGGTCGAGCACCCCACGATCCTCGTCAGCACCGACGCCCTGCTCGACGGGCTCGAGCACGCCGTGCGCGATGTGATCAGGGACGCGGGCGAGCCGGAGGCGATCGGGGTTGGCGTGCCGTCGCAGATCGACTACGAGACCGGCACCGTCGAGAGCAGCGTGAACATCCCGCTCATGGGAGTGCCGCTGCGCGAGGAGCTCGGCCGCCGCTTCGGCCTGCCGGTGTTCGTGGACAACGACGCCAACTGCGCCGCGCTCGCGGAGGCGCACATCGTCGGGGCGCGTGACCTCGTGATGCTCACGCTCGGCACGGGCGTGGGCGGCGGCGTCGTGATCGACGGGCTCACCTTCCGGGGCGCCCACGGTCTCGGGGCCGAGCTCGGCCACATGACGATCAACCCCGACGGGCCCGCCTGCCCCGGCAACTGCCCGAACCACGGCTGTCTCGAGGCCTACTGCTCCGGGCAGGCCCTCGAGCGCGACGCGACCGAGCTTGCGAGCGACAGACCGGACAGCGGCCTCGCCGGCCGCGCGGGTCCCGACGGCCGGGTGTCCGGCCGCGAGCTGGTGGCAGCCGCGGAGGAGGGCGATCCCGACGCCCTGCGCCTGGTGGAGAACTTCGCGCGCATGCTCGGAGTTGGGATCGCCACCTGCGTGAACGTCTTCGAGCCCGAGCGGCTCGCGATCGGCGGCGGGGTCTCGCGGGTCTCGCACCTGTTTCTCGACCGCGCTGCCCGCGAGGCCGGCTCGCGCGCGCTGCCGGCGCTTTGGAAGCGCGTGACCATCGCGCTGGCCGAGGGAGGCGCGGACGCGGGGGTCATCGGGGCGGGCGTGCTTGCAGCCCTTGAGATAGCGAGCGATCGGGATACTGAGAAGTCGCACCTCACCACGACCAAGGGAATGGAATGACGACCAGCAGCGACGGGCTCGTCGAGCTCTCGATCAACACCATCCGCACGCTGTCGATGGACGCGGTGGAGAAGGCGAAGTCGGGTCACCCGGGCGCGCCCATGGCGCTCGCGCCGCTGGCCTACACGCTCTACACGCGGGTGATGAAGCACAGCCCGAAGCACCCGGAGTGGTTCGACCGCGACCGCTTCATCCTCTCGGCCGGGCACGCGTCGATGCTGCTCTACTCGACGCTCTACCTCTCCGGCTAC
>DASUQG010000062.1:0-2158 GCA_036280695.1 Thermoleophilaceae bacterium | reverse complement strand
AGGGCGATGTAGAAGTCCTCGCCCTTCCGGAACCCCATCTCGCGGATCACGTCTGCGAGCAGCGGCGACCCGGCCATCTTCTGAGGCGGCAGGCCGGCGCGCTTCAGGCTCTCCTGGAGGATCTCGCGGCCGGCGCGCTCGGAGTCCTCGCGGCGCTCGCGCTTGAACCAGGCCCGGATCTTCGACTGGGCGCGCGTGGTCTTCGCCAGCGCGAGCCAGTCGCGGGACGGCCCGCGCTCCTTCTTCGAGGTGAGCACTTCGCAGATGTCGCCGGACTGGAGCTCGTAGTGGAGCGGCACGATCTTGCCGTTCACCTTGGCCCCCACGCAGCGGTGCCCGACGTCCGTGTGGATCTCGTAAGCGAAGTCGAGTGGCGTGGCGCCCGCGCCGAGCGACTTGACCTCTCCCTTCGGCGTGAACACGAACACCTCGTCCTCGAAGAGGTCCGCCTTGAGCGTCTCGGCGAACTCCTGCGGGTCGGCCATCTCCTGCTGCCAGTCGAGCAGGTGGCGCAGCCACTCCACCTTCTCCTCGAGCGGCTTGCCCCCGTCCTCCTTGTAGATCCAGTGCGCCGCCACGCCGAACTCGGCGGTGCGGTGCATCTCCATCGTGCGGATCTGGATCTCGAGCGGGCGGCCCTCGGGCCCGATCACCGTGGTATGGAGGGCCTGGTACATGTTGAACTTGGGCATCGCGACCCAGTCCTTGAAGCGCCCCGGCAGTGGCTTCCAGAGCGAGTGGATCACGCCGATCGCCCCGTAGCAGTCCTTCACGGAGTCGACGATCACGCGCATCGCCGTGAGGTCGTAGATCTCGTTGAACTCGCGGCCCTTCTTCGTCATCTTCGAGTAGATCGAGTAGAAGTGCTTGGCGCGGCCTGAGATCTCGGCGTCGATGCCGACGGCCTTCAGCTCCTTGCCCAGGTACTCACCCGCGCGCTCGACGTAGGCGTCGCGCTCCTCGCGCTGCTGGGAGACGAGCTGGCGGATCTCGTTGTACTTGCGCGGGTGGAGCGTGGTGAACGCGAGGTCCTCGAGCTCCCACTTGATCGCGTGGATGCCGAGCCGGTGCGCCAGCGGGGCGAAGATCTCGAGCGTCTCCCGGGCCTTCTCCTGCTGCTTGTTCTTCGGCATCGAGCCGATCGTGCGCATGTTGTGCAGGCGATCGGCGAGCTTGATGAGGATGACCCGGATGTCGCGGGCCATCGCGACCATCATCTTGCGGTAGTTCTCCGCCTGGCGGTCGTCGCGGCTCTGGAAGGTCACGCCGGAGAGCTTCGTCAGGCCGTCGACCAGCTGGGCGATCTCATCGCCGAACTCCTCCTGCACCTCGTCCAGCGACGCGCTCGTGTCCTCCACTGTGTCGTGCAGCAGCGCCGCGCACAGCGTGGCGGTGTCGAGCCGCATCCCGGCGCAGATCTTCGCGACGCCGACGGGATGCACGATGAAGTCCTCGCCGCTCGCGCGGCGCTGGTCGGCGTGGCGCTCGCAGGAGAAGAGGAAGGCGCGCTCGACCGCGTCGCGGTCGATCTCCTCGGCCGCCTCGCCGCGATGCTCCTCGACGACCGCGAAGAGGTCGCCCAGCAGGACGCGCTGGGCGTCCGTGAGCTTGGTCTTGGGCCCGGCCGGCCGGTGCTTGTCGTGGGTGTCGACCGGGCGGTGGCGGAAGTCGCGCTCGGGCGCCTTGGCGCGGCCGTTCCCGCGCCCGTTCGACGCGGGCTTCTTCTTAGCCGTGGTGGCGGCGGGCTTCGCAGCCGACCGGGGACGCTTGCTGGTCGTGCGGGTGCCCTGCTTCGGCTTGGATGCGGGCGCGGGCTTGGCCTTCGCCCCCGATCCGGCCGCACGCTGCGCCGCGGGCTTCTTGGCCCGCTCGCTGGTGCTGGCCTTCCCGCCGGTGCGGGGCAGCTTGGGCATGTTGTCGAGTTTAGAGCGGACCCCCGCCGCTTCCCGCCGTCAGGCCGCCGTCACGGCCCGGGGGCCGCGGGAGCCGGCCGTGAGCGGGTCCTCGTGCAGCACCCCTAGCAGCGCCTCCACGACCGCCGGGCTGAACTGCGTCCCCGAGTTCGCCGAGACCTCCTCGATCGCCTCCTCCAGCGACATCGCGTCGCGGTAGGAGCGGTCGGTCGTCATGGCGTTGAAGGCGTCGCAGCAGCAGACGA
>DASUQG010000061.1:0-6154 GCA_036280695.1 Thermoleophilaceae bacterium | reverse complement strand
CGCCTTGACCTCGAGGATGTCCTGAGCCGTCTCGATGATGAGCAGGTCCGCGCCGCCCTCGATCAGGCCCTGCGCCTGCTCGGTGAAGACCTCGACCAGCTCGCGGAAGGTGATCTTGCCGAGCGTGGGGTCGTCGCTCGCGGGGAGGTGCCCGGTCGGGCCGATCGAGCCGGCCACGTAGCGGTCCTCGCCGGCCGCGGCTCGTGCGATCTCGGCCGCCCTGCGGTTGATCTCGGGCGTGTGCTCGCCGAGCCCCCACTCCTCGAGCTTGAGGCGGCTGGCCTGGAAGGTGTCCGTCTCGACCACCTCGGCGCCCGCGTCCAGCATCGACTCGTGCACACCCTGGATCACGTCCGGGCGGTTCAGCACCAGCGCCTCGTGACACTTGCCCTGGAGGCCGCCGTAGTCCTCCTGCGTCAGGTCGAACTGCTCGAGGGTGGCTCCCATGCCCCCGTCGAACACGACGACCCGGCTGCGGACCGCCTCGATGTAGTCGCGCGTTGCCAAGAACGAAACTCTACCAACCTTGACACGGATGTGTCAGGGTTGGCGGAGCTCGCCCCGGCCTCGCTAGCGGCGGCGCAGCCTGATCAGGAACCTGCGCGTGGCGGTGCTCGTGAGCCCGGCCGAGTTCCTGAGCACGACCTTCGCGCGCAGGCGCATGCGGCGGGTGCGGAAGAGCTGCCGCCGCGCGCGCCTGCTGAGCCTCGCCTTGACGGTCGCCCGCCCGGTGCTTCCGATCCGGAACGACTTTCGCGCGACCCTCATGAGCCGGGCGGCGGAGGGACGCACGATGTTCGCCCTCAGGGTCAGCACGCCGCTGGTGGCGGGGTTGCCGAACACGCGCATGGTCACGACGCCCCTGCGGTTGACCGACACCGACCCGAAGCGCGCCTTCGCCGGCGCGGTGGGCGGCGGTGGTGGCGGAGGAGGCGGCGGCGATGAACCCGTGGTGGGTGGCTGCGCCACTGTGTTCGGGAGCGCAAGCGCCTGGTTGATCGCGCCGACCGCGTCCACCACGCCACCCGAGGCCACGAGACCGCTGAGCGAAGCGAGCGGGCGCGCGCCCCCGATCAGCGCCTGGACCACCTGCGTCGCGGGAACGCCGGGGTCTGCGGCCCGTACGAGCGCCGCGGTGCCGGCGACGTGCGGGCTCGCCATCGAGGTCCCGTTGAACTCGACGTAGTTGCCGGACGTCGCCTCGTCGTAGGTCTCCTCGGGTGTGATCGCATCGACGTAGGTGGTGTCGCGGCACAGGAGCCGCAGCCGGTCTACGAAGACGCCGTCCGCGGTGCCGGACGCGTCCGTCTCGAGTTCGAAGATCGGGAACACGTCGTTCATGCCGTCGAGGTCGGAGATCGACACCTCGGCCGGGAAGAATCCGCTGGAGTTCGGAAACAGCGTCCCATCGGACGGGCCCGAGTTCGTGACCGCGCCCGCTGCGAAGAAGTCGGAGAAATGCACGTCCTGATCGAGGTCGAAGTGCATACGGCAGCCCCGCTCGGCAACCAGGTCCACCGGGTTCGAGGTGAACATCTGCGAAAACGCGTTGTTCGGATAGTTCCCCGACGGGCTGTCAGCCGCCGAACCCGTCCCCTCGGTGAACACGCTGGTGCTCCGCCCCCATGGGGTTCCGAAGAAGTCCCAGCCCGACAGCGAGGGGTTGTTGAAGCCGTCCGCGAAGAGCGGCGCGCCCCAGTCGGTCTTGGCGCTGAGGATGCTCGTGCCGGGGGCCGCCACGTCGACGCTCGCCGGACCGAAGTTCGAGAAGCCCGCGCGGGTGCCGCCCTCGTTCACCGCCGCCACGCAGATCAGGTTCGCCTGCGGGAGGTTGCAGGGGACGAACGGGATGCTGTCGTTGTTCGAGCCCTCGTTGCCGGCCGCCGCGACCACCACCGCGTTGTGCTGCGCGGCGACGTTCACCCCGTCGGACATGAACGGGTCGGACCCGCCCCCACCGCCGAGGCTGAGGTTGATCACGCCGGCGCCCTCGCGCGCGGCGTATGCGATTCCCTCGCCGATGTCAGCGCTCGAGCCGCCGCCATCCCCGTCGAGCACGCGGACGGCCATGATGCTGGCGTCGGGCGCGACACCCGCCACCCCGAGCCCGTTGTCGTCCTGGGCGGCCGCCGTGCCGGCCACGTGCGTTCCGTGGAAGTTGTAGTCGTCCGGGTCGCCCGTGGGAACACCGCCCGCGCGGTCCACAAAGTCGGCGCCGCGGACGTCGTCGACCACCCCGTTCGCGTCGTCGTCGAGACCGTTGCCGGGCAGCTCGCCCGGGTTGCTCCACAGGTTCGGGACGAGATCGGGGTGGGTCAGGTCCACGCCGGTGTCGACGACGGCGATCAGCTGCCCGGCCCCGCGCGTCGTGTTCCACGCGCTCAGCGCGTTCACGCCGGGGTCCGGTGGGGCCGAATCCGTGAGCCCCCACAGCTCGTCCAGGAAGCTGTCCACGACCAGCGCCCGGTAGCGGTAGTTGGGCTGCGCGTACTCCACGTCACCCTGGCGCTCGAGGCGCCGGACGGCGGCGCCGACGGCGCCCTCGACGCGCACAACCTGGGCCCGGGCGACCTCGAGCGACCTGCCGAACCGGACATTCGCTCGTGCGCGCGCGGCGCGCCGCTCGTCCGCGCTCGTGCCGGGTTCGAAGCGCACGATGGCCTGGTCCGCGACGAAGCGCTCGCCGCGGTCCTCGAGATTCAGGTGCCGCGCCTGCGCGGCGGCAGTGGGCGCCGGGGCGGCGGCCGATGCGAGCGCCGCCGCGAAAACGAGCACGCCGATGTGCCCCCGCCGCATCAAATCCCGGTGAACGGTAGCCCCACTGGCGGCCGAGCGCCAATCAGGCGTCACGCTCGAGGCGGGCGCGTAGGCGCGCGAGCCTCTCCTCGGCCGACGCGCCGTTCATGTTGTCCAGCAGCTCCAGCAGCTCGCGCGCGAGCTGGGCATCGGGGTCACTGGCGCGGTAGGCGCGATCCTGGCCCGGCGTGGGCTGTGTCTCCTCGGTGGCCTCGCCGGCCACCACCACGTCCACGCCCTGCCCGCCCCGCTTGGCGCGGTACTGCGCCTCGTCCGCGGCGCGCAGGAGCTCGGCGGGCCGCGTGGCCTGATCGCTCCGAGCCGCGACGCCGCACGAGATGCGCTCGCCGCCCTCGGCGTCGAGGCGGCTCACCGCCTCCAGGGCCAGGGCCCGCGCGTCCTCCGCGGAGCCCGACGGCAGCAGGACGCAGAACTCGTCTCCGCCGAAGCGCCCCACCACCGCGTCCTCGTGCGGCGCAGCCGCAGCCACGAGCGCCTCGGCCGCGCGGCACAGCGCGCGATCCCCCGCGGCGTGGCCGCCGCTGTCGTTCACCTGCTTGAGGTCGTCGATGTCGCAGAGCACGAGCGCCGGCGAGCCGGGGCCGGAGGGCGCGTCGCACGCCTCCTCGAGCGCGGTCTCGACGGCACGGCGGCTGGCGAGCCCGGTGAGCGAATCGGTGTAGGCGAGCGCCTCGATCTGGGCGAACAGCTCAGCCCTGTGGATCGCCCCGACCAGCACGTCAGCGATGGCGCGGAGGAAGGTCTCGTCGTCGTGAGTGACCCGCGGACGGCCGGGAGCGGTCATCACCTCGAGCTCACCCCAGGGTTCGCCGTGGAGCATCATCGGGACGCTGAGGCTGGCCTCCTTGCCGAGCCGCTTGAGCAGCTCAAGTTGAGCCGGGTCGCTGTCGGGATCGTCAATCGCCGCGAGGGAGCTTCCGCCCTCGCGCAGGAATCCCATCGAGGGATAGTCCTTGACGGAGTAGGTCTCGTCCTTCGGGAAGCGCTCCTCTCCGGGCCCGAGCTCGCCGACGTTCACGAGCGTGCGCACGACGCCGGCATCCTGCTCCCAGCGCGAGATGGCCAGCGAAGAGCCGCCGAGCGCCTCCAGGGCGCGCTCGGCCGCCAGCTCGAGGACCTCCTCGAGCCGGTACGCCCCCGCGGCCACAGCGGCCACGTCAATCAGGGCGCGCAGTTGCGCGTCGGCAAGATTCCCGCTTTCCATGGGCTTTCATGGACCTTGTCGTCATCCTGAGGGTGCCACTGAACCCCTCTGGACGACTGATGGGGTCCCCATTCAGGGGGACACGGCCAGGCTACGCCTCCGCTTCAGCCGCCTCGCCACGCCGCGCGGCGTGCCCGAGCTCAACAGGAGCGGCGTGGAGGGCCCGCAGGCGCAGGTCGCGCCAGGTCATTCCCTCGCGCACCAGAGCGGGCATGCCCATCGCCAGCGCGGTCCCGATCTCCACCGCCTGGAGGATGATCCCGTAGGCCAGGGCATTGGTCTTGCCCACACCGTAGGCCGACAGCACCGCCACGCACGCGGCCTGGAAGACGCCGAGGTTCGACGGGGTGGCGGGCAGCGCGGCGGTCACGTTCACGGCGAATAGCACGGCGGCCGCGGCGCCGAGGCCGGCCTGATCGTCGAGCCCGAGCGCGACGAGCAGGGCGTAGCACGCGAGCAACTGGATCCCCCAGGCGGTGAGCTGCATCACGGCCGCCCAGCTGCCCAGCTTGGGCTTGCGGAACACCTGTAGGCCGAGACGCACCTGGACCATCGCGCCGCGGACGAGAGCGGCGGCCTGCTGCACGCGCTGAAAGCGCGACGGCTTGCCGCGCCGCAAGAGCCAGGGAGCGGAGAGCACCAGCGCGAGGATCACGACGGGCGCGATCGTGGCCACCACGAGCGCGTCCTCGTTGCCCTGGAAGAGCCCGACGGTCTTGAACATCACCGCGCCGAGCACCACCAGCGCGAGGATGTTCAGGAGCGTCTGCGAGACGACCGTGCCGAGCACGGTCGGGAAGCGATCGCGCACGCGGCCCACGCGGCGCGCCACGATCAACGCGCGCGACGGCTCGCCGAGGCGGGCCGGCAACGTCGCGGACATCAGCACTCCGATCATGGTGCCGCGCGCGGCGTCGCGGCGACGCACGCGGACGCCGGGCAGCGCCGCGCGCAGGATCGCGTGCCAGGCCTCGGCGCGCAGCAGCATCGACGCGCACATGAGCGCGAACGCCACAAGCACCCAGACCGGCGTGGCCGCCACTATCGCGTGCCCGAGGGACTCGACCCCGAGCCGGCGCAGCGCGAGGACGGCCAGGCCGACACCGGCCACCGCTCCCGCGGCCACCAGCACACGGCGGGCCGTGCGGGCCGCGCGCCGGCGTCCCGCGGCTGGGTCCTTCGGCTCGAGCGACGGCAGGCGCTGTGGCCCCACGCGAGGGCCGGGCTCCGCGGGCGCGACGCCAAGCCGCTGGGCCACGCGTACCACGCGCCCCTCGGGCCGCGGAACGCTGAGCGCCTCCTCGTAGACCTCCTCGACCTCGCGCGCCACGTTCGGCCAGGCGAAGCGCTCGGCGCGCTCGCGCGCGGCCTCGGCCATCCCGGCGCGCCTGGCGGGGTCGAACGCCAGCGAGCGCAGGGCCTCGCCGAGCGCCACCGCGTCGCCGACGGGCACGAGCACGCTGTCCTTGCCGTCGCGCGCGACGTCGCGGTAGCCCGCGATGTCGGAGGCCACCACCGGCGTGCCGGAGGCGAATGCCTCGGTGAGCACCATGCCGAAGCTCTCGCCGCCGAGCGACGGCGCGCAGAGCAGGTCGGCCTGCCCGAGCAGGCGCCACTTCTCGGCCTCGTCCACAGGGCCGGCGATCTCCACGCCCTCCGGCTCGAGGAGCAGCGGCTCGACCTCCTCCACCGCTGGACCGGCGACCGTGAGGCGCGCCTCGACGCCGGCACCGCGCAGCGCCTCGAAGGCGCGCAGCAGCACGGGAAGGCCCTTGCGCTCCTCGGCGCGGCCGACGAACAGGAGCCGGAGCTCCTCGTTCGGGCGCAGGTGATCGGGACGCGCCGCCGACAGGTCCACGCCGTTCGGCACGATCCGGTACTGGCCGCCGTAGAAGCGCTGGGCGGTCCAGCGCGCTGCCTCGGAGACGGCGATGCGCGCGCTCAGCTTGGAGTACAGCCGCCGCACGCCGAAGAAGTTCGCGGCGAGCTTGTTGACGGCGGCGCTGGTCGAGTACGTGTGGAAGGTGCCCACCACGGGCGCCCGCGCCGCCTCGGCGGCGTACCAGGACACCACCGGCGCGTTCGGCTCGTGCACGTGCACCACGTCGTAGCGCCCGCTGCGCAGCTCGCGCC
>DASUQG010000060.1:0-6411 GCA_036280695.1 Thermoleophilaceae bacterium | reverse complement strand
CTCCTCGCGGGCCGCGGCGAGCCGGCGCTCGATCTGCTCGGGTGAATCGGAGCCGCGCGCGGTGAGCCGCTCCACCAGGGACTCGAAGGACGGCGGCTCCACGAAGATCCTCGTCGCCTCCGGCAGCGTGTCGCGCACCTGACGCGCGCCCTGGACGTCAATCTCGAGCACGATTCCGCGCGCCGGGCGCTCCAGCTCGCTGCGCAGCGTGCCATAGCTGTTGCCGGCGTAGACGGCGTGCTCCACGAACTCGCCGGCCGCGACGCGGCGATCGAAATCCTCCTGGCTGAGGAAGTGGTAGTCGACCCCGTTCACCTCCCCCGGACGGGGGTCGCGGGTCGTCGCGGAAACCGCCAGCTGGAGGCCGGGAACCCGCTCCAGGAGCGACTTTATGAGCGTTCCCTTGCCGACGCCCGACGGCCCCGTGATGACCAGGATCGGGGCTATCGGCGCAGGTACGAGACGAGCTCGTTGCGCTGCCGCTCGGAGAGCCCGCCGATGGTCTTGCTGGGCGAGATGCGGCAGTGGGTGAGGATGCGATTCACCTTCACGCGGCCGTATTTCGGCACGGCCAGGAGCAGGTCGAAGACCTTGGCGGTGAGCACGTATTCGGGCGGATCCAGCAGCAATCCGTGGATCTGGGCGCGGCCCGCCTTGAGGTCCCGCTTCAGCTTCGCTCGCCGTGTCCGGATGTCGTTTGCCCGCTGGAGGGCGTCCATTCGCTGGGTGAGCGAGCGCTCGGGAGCGTGGCCCGCGGGGTGTGCTTTGGCGGGCGACTGGGGGGCGGCCGGCATGGGCGGCGATAGTACACGCTCGGCCGCCGGCGTCGAGGGGGAACACGCAAAAAATGCGCGAATTCAGCTAGACCTCGACCTTAGCTTCAGGTTGGTTGCGGCTCCTTGAGCGTTTTCCTTTCGTTTGCAGGGCTTTTCGTGAGCAATGGGGCAGCATTTTTCTGACCCACTCAAAAGTTCCCGCATCTTCCGTGGAAAGCGCGCGGATACGTCCCCCAAACGGGCTCAGACAGGCGTCGAGCGAGTGGTAGGTGTCCCAATCGAGAGGGACACGTCGTTGAGCTCGGCCGCGATCCGGCGTCCAGCGGCCGGGTCGCGGAAGCTTTCGGTTCCAATCGCGACCGCGGTTGCGCCCGCGGCGATGAAATCGGCCGCTTGGCGACCGTTCGAGATGCCTCCCATGCCAATCACGGGAATTTCGACCGCGCTCGCCACCGCCGCGACCTGCTCGAGGGCGATCGCGCGAATCGCGGGCCCGGAGACTCCACCGGTGCGCCCTCCGAGCCACGGTTCGCCGCTCTGTGGGTCGAGCGCCATGCCCTTGAGCGTGTTGACGAGCGACACCGCGTTGGCGCCCGCGCCCTCGGCGGCCGCGGCCACGGCGGCGGGGTCGGTGGCGTTGGGAGTGAGCTTCACGACCAGCGGCTTGGCGGTCTCGCCCCTCACCCGCTCGACCGCCAGGGCCGTCTCGGCCGGGTCCGCGCCCATGATCAGGCCGGTCTCCACGTTCGGGCAGGACACGTTCAGCTCGAGCATCGAGACCTCGTCGCGCTCGCCCACGGCGGCCACGAGCTGAGCGAGCTCCTCGCGGCTGAACCCCATCACCGAGACCACGAGCGGAACGGGCAGACGCCCCAGCTCGGGGAGGTCGGAGGCGAGGAAGCCCTCCAGGCCCTTGTTCGGCAGCCCTATGGAGTTGATCATGCCGGCGGGCGTCTCCCAGAGCCGCGGCGGAGGATTGCCCTGGCGCGGCTCGAGGGTGATCGTCTTGGAGACGAAGGCGTCGAACGGGAAGCGCTCGAGCAGGGCATCGCCGAAGGCGCGCCGGGCGGCGATCGCGTCGAAGGTGCCGGAGCCGTTCAGCACCGGCCCGCGCAGCGAAACTCCGCAGAGCTCGGTCACAGCACGGTCTCCAAGCGGTCGGCGTCCAGCACCGGGCCGTCCACGCAGAGGCGCAGGTAGCCGTCGGTGGTCGGCACGACGCACCCGAAGCAGGCCCCGAAGCCGCACGCCATTCCGGACTCGAGCGCCAGCTGGGCGGGTACGTCGCGCTCCGCGCAGAGCGCCCGCACCGCCTCCAGCATCGCGGGGGGCCCGCAGGCGTAGACCGTCGCACCCGGGTCCGCGTCCAGCTCGGTTGCGAGCAGCTCGCTCACGAGCGCCTGCTGGCCCACCGAGCCGTCGTCCGTGGCCACCTTCGGCTCGCCGCTGAACAGCGCCGCCGCCTGCGCGTGCGCCGCGCTGCGGAAGCCGAGCAGCACGGTCGTCTCGTCGAGCTCCTCCTGCAGGCACAGCAGCGGCGCGGCACCGATGCCGCCGCCAACGAGGATCGGCCGGAAGCCGTCGGGAGGCGCCCTGAAGCCGATGCCGAGTGGCCCCACGAGCGCCAGGCCCTCGTCCGGACGGAGCGCCGCGAGGCGCTCGGTACCTGGACCGATCGCCTCCAGCAGGAAGCTGAGCGCCACGCCGTCCGGCTCCACGTAGGCGCGCGCGTAGGAGAAGGCGCGCGGCAGGTAGGGGCGCTCGTCGCTGCCCCCGCCCCAGCACTCCTCGGTGGCGAGCATGTAGAACTGGCCCGGGCGCGGATTGCGTGGGCCCGACCCGTCATGCGCCGTGATGACGCAGTACGCGCCGATTCGCTCGACGCCCGAGACGACCGCCACACGCCGCTCGGGGGGCGCGAGCGTCCGCGGCTCGCTCAAGTGGTGCGCTCCGCCTCCGCGGCCTCGGGCAGAACGCCGTCGAACGACGTGCCGCCGTGCAGCTCCTGCAGCGAGATCACGCTGTTCTCTCCCGAGCGGCTCGAGCGGATGGCGCGCTGGGCCGCGCTGGCGCCGGACATCGTCGTGATGCACGGGATCCCGCGGCCGATCGCGGCGCGGCGGATCTCGTAGCCGTCGGCACGGGCGCCGGAGCCGGTGGGCGTATTGATCACCAAGTCCACCTCGCCGGCCTCGATCCGCTCGACCACGTTCGGCGAGCCCTCGGACAGCTTCTTGATCCGCTCGACGGGCACGCCCATGCGCCGGATCGCCGTGGCGGTGCCACCCGTGGCCACCACCCGGAAGCCCATGTCGTGGAAGCTCGCGGCCAGTTGGGTGGCGGCCGACTTGTCGCCGTCGGTCACCGAGATGAATACGGTGCCCGAGCTGGGCAGCTCAGCCCCGGCCGCGGCCTGGGCCTTGCCGAACGCCGCCGGGTAATCAGAGGCCACGCCCATCACCTCGCCCGTGGACTTCATCTCGGGGCCGAGCAGCGCGTCCGCGCGGGGGAAGCGCCCAAACGGCAGCACCGCCTCCTTCACCGACACGTGCCGCGGCGCACGCGGGATGTTCAGGTCCATGTCAGCGAGCCGCTCGCCCAGCATCAGCCGGCACGCGATCTTGGCGAGCGAGACGCCGATCGCCTTCGACACGAACGGCACGGTCCGCGACGCCCGCGGGTTCGCCTCGATCACGTACAGCTCGTCCTCGCCGGCCACCGCGAACTGGATGTTGATCAGGCCGACCACGCCCAGCGCCCTCGCGATCGCCTCGGTGGCCTGCTCGACCTGGTGCAGCATCTCGAGGCCGAGCGACATGGCCGGGATCACGCATGCGGAGTCGCCCGAGTGCACCCCCGCCTCCTCGACGTGCTGCATGATCGCGCCGATCTCCACGTCCTCGCCGTCGCAGAGCGCGTCGACGTCGATCTCGATCGCGTTCTCGAGGAAGCGGTCGAGGAAGATGGTCCGCCCGGTGCCGCCGTTGGTGCGCTTGAGGTAGCTCTCGAGCCCCTCGCGGGAGTAACAGATCTCCATGGCCCGGCCGCCGAGCACGTACGAGGGCCGCACCAGCAGCGGATACCCCACGCCGTCGGCCACCTCCAGCGCCTCCGCGTGCGACTCGGCCGTCGCGTAGGGCGGTCCCCGCAGGCCGAGCTCGTCGAGCAGCGCGCCGAAGCTCGGCCGGTCCTCGGCGCGGTGGATCGAATCGACGGGGGTGCCGAGCAGCGGCACGCCGGCCGCCGCCAGCCCGGCCGCGAGCTTCAGCGGCGTCTGGCCGCCGAACTGCACGATCACACCCTCCGGCTGCTCGATCTCGATCACGCCGAGCACGTCCTCGAGCGTGAGCGGCTCGAAGTAGAGGCGGTCGGAGGTGTCGTAGTCGGTGGAGACCGTCTCCGGGTTGCAGTTGATCATCACGGCGTCGCGGCCGGACTCGCGGACCGTCATCGCCGCGTGCACGCAGCAGTAGTCGAACTCGATCCCCTGCCCGATCCGGTTCGGACCCGAGCCGAGGATCACGACGCTGGGGCGCTCGCCCCGCCTCACCTCGTGCTCCGCCCGGCGCTCCCAGCCGGAGTAGTAGTAGGGCGTCTCGGCCTCGAACTCGGCCGCGCACGTGTCGACCGACTTGAAGCTGCGCTCGAGCCCCTCCTCGGGGTCCTCGCCGCGCGCGAGCGCCGCCAGCTCCGCCATGTACCAGGGGTCGATCCCGGTGCGCTCGCAGAGCTCCGCCTCGCTGTGGCCCCGGCGCACCGCCTCGAAGAGCAGCTCGTAGCGGTCGTCGGAGGGGGTCGCGAGGCGCGCCAGCAGGTCCTCGTCGCCGTCGAACGACGGCAGCACGTCGAGCTCGCGCGAGCGCATGGCCTTCACGAACGCCTGCTTGAACGTGCGCCCGATCGCCATGGCCTCGCCGACCGACTGCATCGAGGTGTGCAGCTCGCCGTCGGCACCGGGGAACTTCTCGAACGCGAAGCGCGGCCACTTCACCACCACGTAGTCGATCGTCGGCTCGAAGCTGGCCGGCGTCTTGCGCGTGATGTCGTTGTCGATCTCCTCGAGTGCGTAGCCGACGGCGAGCCGCGCCGCGATCTTCGCGATCGGGAAGCCCGTGGCCTTGGACGCGAGTGCCGAGGAGCGCGAGACGCGCGGGTTCATCTCGATCACCACGATCTCCTCGGTCTGCGGGTTGACGGCGAACTGGATGTTCGAACCGCCGGTCTCCACGCCTACCGCGCGGATCACCTTCAGGGCCTGGTCGCGCAGCTGCTGGTAGAGCGTGTCGGAGAGCGTCTGCTGCGGCGCCACGGTCACGCTGTCGCCGGTGTGCACGCCCATCGGGTCGACGTTCTCGATCGAGCACACGATCACGACGTTGTCGTTGCGGTCGCGCATGACCTCGAGCTCGAACTCGCCCCAGCCGATCACCGACTCCTCCACGAGCACCTGCCCGATCGGGCTGGCAGCCAGCCCCTCGGCCACCACCTGCCGGTACTCCGGCTCTGTCCAGGCGATGCCGCCGCCCGCACCGCCCATGGTGAAGCCCGGCCGCACGATCGCCGGCAGCCCCACCTCCGGCAGCGCCCGCTCGGCCTGACGCATCGACTTCACCGCCGCGCTGCGCGGCACGCGCAGGCCGGCCCGCTCCATCGTGGAGCGAAACAGCTCGCGGTCCTCCGCGCGGCGGATGGCCTCGTAGTCGGCGCCGATCAGCTCCACCCTGTGCTTGCCGAGCGTGCCGCTCTCGGACAGCTCGCGGGCGAGGTCGAGGGCCGTGCCGCCGCCGAGGGTCGGCAGCAGCGCGTCCGGCTTCTCGCGTTCGATCACCTTGGTCACCGAGGCCGGCGTGAGCGGCTCGATGTAGGTGCGGGTGGCGAACCCCGGGTCGGTCATGATCGTGGCCGGGTTCGAGTTCACGAGGATCACCTCGTAGCCCTCCTCCAGCAGCACCTTGCACGCCTGCGCGCCGGAGTAGTCGAACTCGGCCGCCTGCCCGATCACGATCGGCCCCGAGCCGAGAACTAGGATCCGGCGAATGTCGTCCCTACGCGGCATGCGCCACCTCCTGCGCCCTCGGCGCGAACCGCCGCCGCCGGAGGAGCCCAGACTGCCGCGGGTCGGGACCGAGCCCCAACTGGTGGGCCTGCCGCTCGACGTCAGCGTGCGAGACCTGTGGCGTAGCCGCCTCTATGCCGTGATGGTCGACAACTACGCGGGCGTGCCGGAGATCCGCTTCGTTGAGGGCGACATCCTCGACCCGGAGCTCCCGGCGCGCGTGGCCGCCGAGCTGCCCCGCGGGGCTCGCTGACTCGTCGTGGAGGACGGCGTGGTCGACGACGACGAGCTGCGAGTCAGGGATTGGTGGCCGCGCGGCGTGCGGCGAGCCGTCGCGGACCGGGTGGCCACGCCGTCCGGTGCCGACTTCGACCTGCGGCGCGACGTCGAGGCGTATGGGCTCACGAGCAACTCCGGCGGCTACCTGCGTCGGATGGGCTGAGCTCACGCGACCGCCTCGACGAAGCGGTCGAAGAGGTGAAGCGCATCGTGCGGGCCCGGCCCCGCCTCGGGGTGGTACTGCACCGTCGAGCCCGCGACGTCGCGCAGGACCAGTCCCTCGACGGTCCGGTCGTAGAG
>DASUQG010000059.1:0-3284 GCA_036280695.1 Thermoleophilaceae bacterium | reverse complement strand
GTCGACGGTCGACGCCGTATAGATGTTCTGCGACCCGAGCACGCGCAGCCACGCGGGCCCGTGGATCAGCGCGGAGAGGTTGTGGGCGTTCGGGTTGCCGAGGTAGACGGCCACCGCGTTCTTCCCGTGCTCGGCGATCAGCGGTGCGAGCCGGCGCTCGATCTCCTCGAACGCCTCGTCCCAGGTCGCCTCCACCAGCTCGCCGTCGCGCCGGATCAGCGGCGTGGTCAGCCGGTCCGGATCCTCGTGGAGCTGCTTGACCCCGTACGCCTTCGGGCAGATGAAGCCGTGGCTGAACACGTCGTCCACGTCGCCGCGAACCGAGACCACCTCCCGTCCCTCGGTCTCGATCTCGAGGCCGCAGGTGGCTTCGCAGAACGGGCAAGTCCGGTAGTGCGTGGCCATGCGCGGGACCCTACTCCGCCGGCTGGCGCAGCTCGATCCAGAGCGCGCGTGACACGCAGGTGAGGATTCCGTCCGAGTCGTAGAGCGCGGCGGCGGAGCGGTGCTTGCGCCCGTCCACCTCGAGACCCCACGACAGGATCGTGTGCGGCTCGCCCACGCGCAGGGGGCAGGCGAGCCGGGCCGCCAGGCTGGCGAGCACCATGGGCGGTCCCTCGCCGAAGTTCGCGACCGGAGCGCTCGTCGGGCAGTCGAGCGCCGCCCAGACGAGCTCGGGGCGCGCGCAGCCGTTCCCGTCGCCGTCCCCGTCGCGCGGCGTCCAGCAGGCGCCGAACAGCATGCCCTGGCCGGAGATGTCCGCGGGAAAGATCCGCATCCCGTCGCCGGGCTCCCGCTTCGGCCCGCAGACGACGCACGTGGGGAACGGATGATCGGCCGCCCAGCGCTCGCGGCCCCGCTCCTCGGCCGCGGCGACCTCGTCGCGGTCCACTGGGTCGGGCACGTCGAAGAGCAGCTCGGTGGGTCCGCCCTCCGCGACCAGCGTGTCGCCGTCGCGGAGCTCCACGCGCTCGCCGTCATGGACCACGTCGAGCGGCGTGTCGAGCGGCGGTGGCGCGCGCAATGACACCTCCACCTCCTCGGCGCCCACCAGCTGTGCCACCCGCCCGCAGGTATAGCCGCCGTTGGCGGATCCGGGCGGGCCGTTGAAGCGCGCCGGAATGGTGAGCGTTTCAGTCACGCACGGGCCGGGAGCGTCGCGAGCGCCTCGCGCAGGTCCGCCACGGACTGGAAGTCGAGCCCGAGCAGGTGGTCGTGGCGGTGGCGTACGACGCCGTCCTCGTCCACGATGATCACGGCTCGCTTGGTGCCCACGACGGGCGTGTGCGCCCCGTACTGCTTGGCCACCTCGCCGCCCTCGTCGGCGAGCAGCGGAACGTTGAGGTCGTGCTTCGCCGTGAAGCCCTGGTGCGACTCGACGCTCTGCGAGGAGATCCCCACGACGGTCGCTTCGAGCGCGCCGAACGCCTCGGCGTTGTCGCGATACGAGCAGAACTGCTTGGTGCAGACCGCGGTGTTGTCCCCGGGATAGAAGAGCAGCACGACGCGTTCGCCGCGGTGGTCTGAGAGGCGGAACCTCCCGTCAGTGCCTTCGAGCTCGAAGTCCGGCGCCGGGTCTCCAACTTCTGGTTTGGCCATGTTCGGGAGGATACGGTCAGGCGCGCCGATACAGCCCGTAGAGCGCCGCGCTCAGCAGCGCCGCCGCGACCACGAACGCGAGCTCGACCTGGAACACGCGGTCGTCGAAGTCGGCGAGCAGCAGGAAGAGGACGAAGCCGGCGGCGGCGCCGGCCCAGCAGGCCGAGGCGTGGGCCGCCATCCCATGCGCCAGCAGCGCCTGGTTCAGCGTGGCCGCCGAGAGGTAGAGACCCATGCCGATCGCCACCAGCACCAGCCCGCCGCGCTCGTAGTCGAAGTCGCCGCCGAAGAGCAGGTCCATCACCTGCGGCCCCGCAACCAGCATCACCAGCGCCACGGATCCCGCGAACGCCACGATCGCGGTGATCGTGAGGTTCACGCTGCGCCGGAACGGGTCCGACTCGCCGCTCGCCCGCAGGCGCGTGAGGTGGGGGAGGATCGAGGTCTGGATCGCCTGGAAGAGCTGGAGCGGCGCCCGGGCGATGAGGAGCACGTTGAACGTGAAGCCGGCGAGCGCGGCCCCGCCGTTGTCCTCGGTGGCCTTCACGAGCAGCGGCCCCGCGTTCAGGAAGGTCTGCTCGCAGAGCATGATCAGCAGCACCGCGGCCGCGAAGCCGGCGCCGCGGGCGAGCGTGAACTCGGGCTCGCGTGCGGCGGGCTCCTCACGCGCGGCGGCGTCGAGCAGGGCGGGATCGGCGTCGGGAGCCGCGCTGGGCGCCAGCCGGCGCGCCAGCGCCGGCGGCACCACCGCCAGCGACACGATCGGGGCGGCCGCCATTCCGAGTGCCACCGCCGACTGGCCCTCCGCGATCCCGATCGCCACCGCGAGCGCGAACAGGCAGCGGGAGCTGGCCTCCATGAGCACCAGCCCGCCGTAGAGCGGGAACAGCCGGTGCCCGGCCAGGTAGCCGCGCGCGAAGTAGCTGGCCGCGTAGGCCAGCACGGCCACGAGCAGCACCCAGTAGAGCGTCGACGAGCCGCCGAAGAGGTCGTTCTCGATCGGGTCGCGCAGTACGAGCGCCACCACAGCGAACGCGACCCCGAGGGCGAGCTGGATCGTCGCCGCTATGCGCAGGTGCTCGGTTCCCGCGACGCCGCGCGCGTCGTGGTCGGCGATCGTCCGCGACAGCAGCTGCTCCACAGGCCGGTAGAGCACCGACACCGTGATGAAGACCGCCGACCACAGCAGCGTGATGCGCCCGTACTCGTCCTCCGGCAGCGAGTAGCTCGCGAGCGAGAAGTAGGCGAACGTAATCAGGCCCGTCGCGCCGATCCCCGCCGAGAGGATCGCCGCACCGCGGCCGTAGCTAGAGGCGGACAAGCAGCATGGTCCAGGGGAAGGGCGAGCGGGCCTCCTCGACCGTGCCGTAGCGGGAGAGCAATGAGACGAACCCCCGCTTGGACCAGTGGTTCACGTGGCCCGGCGTGTTGCCGAGGTCGCGCCAGTAGGCGCCGCGCGCCATGTTGAGGCCGCGCCAGAGCGGCTCGCGCGGCACCGACACGAGCAGGTGCCCGTGCGCCACGCGCGCCATCTCGGCGAGTGTGGCCTCCGGCTCGGGAACGTGCTCCAGGACCTCGATCGCGCTGGCCAGGTCGAACTCGTCGTCCGAGAACGACAGCCGCGTGGCCTCCTCGGCACGGAACTCGAGGTTCGGGCGCTCGCGCCGTTCCCACTCCGCGCGCAG
>DASUQG010000058.1:0-3994 GCA_036280695.1 Thermoleophilaceae bacterium | reverse complement strand
CGCCATAGTAAGAGTACGCAGTGCGCGCCAGATCAGCAGCGCGAACAGCGAAAGCACCAGCGCGGCCCCCACGAACCCGAACTCCTCCCCGACCACCGAGAACACGAAGTCCGTGTGGTGCTCCGGCAGGAAGTCGAGCTTGGTCTGGGTGGCCTGGTCGCCGCGGCCGGTCTTTCCTCCCGAGCCGATCGCCGTCAGCGACTGGTTGATCTGGTAGGCCTCCTTCCCGCGATTCTCGCCGGGATTGAGGAAGGCCGTGAGGCGGTCCTTCTGGTACGGCTTGAGCACCTCGACGCCCACGGCCGGCGCCGCGACCAGCACGACGACGATCGCAACCGCCGCCAGCCCGCCGAGTGCCGCGAAGTGGGTCCACGGGGTCCCGGCGATGAACAGCACGGCCCCGAGGATCGCCAGGTAGACGAGCCCCGAGCCGAGGTCCGGCTGGGCGACCACGAGCATGGCCGGGATCACCGCGAGCAGCGCCATCCGGCTCGTGGTCTCGCGATCGGTCAGCCGCCTGATGCGGTCGACCACGAACCCCGCTAGCGCCACCACCAGCAGCAGCTTGCCGAGCTCGGACGCCTGGAAGTTGAAGAACGGGAACTCGATCGCGCGACGCGAGCCGCGGGCCGAGAAGCCGAGCGTGTAGACCAGGATGATCGACGCGATCAGGAACGCGTAGATGCCGAGCTTCCACTCCCTCAGGCGCGAGTAGTCGAAGCGCGTTATCAGCAGCATCAGGACGAATCCGATCGCCGCGTAGCCGGCCTGGCGGTAGACGAAGTAGTTGGGGTCGCCCTTGATGTCGTCCTGCGTGGCCGTGCCGAGCGTGTAGAGGCTCGCCGCGATCAGCCCGATCGTCGCGAGCAGCATCAGCGGGTCGATGCGGAGGAAGCGGGCGCCCGAGTCCCGGAAGTCCTTCACCGCTGTCGTGGTGGCGTGCATCAGTCGGGCGCCCCTCCGCCCTGCACGAGGCCGGTCTCCTTCACGTCGAGCAGCTCCGCGAGGATGCGGCGCGCCATCGGGGCGGCCGTGTCAGCGCCGAAGCCGCCGGCCTCGTCGGTCACCGCCACGACGTACTTGGGGTTGGGGTACGGAGCCAGCGCGACGTACCATGACTGGTCGGCCTTGCCCACGTGCTCGGCGGTTCCGGTCTTTCCGGCAATTGGGATCGGGAATCCCTCGAAGACCGGCGTCGAGGTTCCGCCCGGCTCGTTCGCGGCGCCGTAGAGACCCTCGAGGATCGCGTCGCGGTTGGCCTTCGACATCTTGAGGCGCCTGGCCGTTGGCGCATCGAGCTGCTGGAGCGCCTGCCCCGACGCGTCCTCGATCCGCAGCCCCAGCCGCGGCCGCAGCACGCGCCCGCCGTTGGCGATCGCGGCGTACGCCACCGCCATCTGCAACGGGTTGGAGAGCAGGTCTCCCTGGCCGACCGACAGGTTGATGTTGTCGCCCACGGACCAGGGCCGCTCCGTCAGCCCCTGCTTGAACCAGCGGTCGCGCCACTTCGGTGTGGGCAACCGCCCGGGCTCCTCGGCGGGCAGGTCGATGCCGGTCCTGCGGCCGATGCCGAGCCGGTGGGCCCACTTCTGAAGCGGCATGCCCTTCTCGTTCATGTACTGGCCGAGCTGGTAGAAGAAGACGTCGCTCGAGACGGTGAGCGCCTGGCGCAGCGCCAGCACGCCGTGCGCCACCTTGCCCGCGTTCTCGAACGTGACGCCGCCCACCGTGAGCGAGCCGGGATCGTTGAGGGGCGTGTCCGGCGTGATGTGCCCGCTCTCGAGCGCGGCGGTGGCCGTGATCAGCTTGAAGGTGGAGCCGGTGGGATAGCCGCCCTGGATCGCCCGGTTGAAGAGCGGCTTGCCGAGCTCGTCGGAGCTCAGGGCGTTGAGGCGTTTCTGGCTGATCGGCTTGGTGAAGATGTTCGGGTCGAAGGACGGCTGCGAGCCGAGCGCGAGCACCTCGCCGTTGTTCACGTCCATAACCGCGAAGGCGCCCTTTCCGGTGCCGCTCGCGAGCGCCTGCTGGGCGACCTCCTGCACGCCGAGGTCGACCGACAAACGCAGCTGGCTGCCCTGGACGGTGGGGTCCCTCCTGAGCGTCTTCGTGAGGTTGCCGAGCGCATCCACCTCGACGCGCGCGGCCCCGTTGCGCCCGCGCAGGAAGCGGTCGTACTCCAGCTCGATCCCGGCCTGGCCCACGCGGTCGCCCAGCTCGACGCCGTTGTAGCGCTGGTCCTTCAGCTGCTTCCCGTTCACCTCGCCGACCTGGCCGAACAGGTGCGCGCCCACGGGTCCGTGGGGGTACTCGCGCAGGAACTCGCTCTCCGGCTCGACCCCGGGGAACTGGTTCGAGCGCTCGAGCACGTAGGCCACCAGCTCCTGGCGCACGTCCTGCTTCACGGTCGGCTTCGAGAACGGCAGCGCCTTCAGCTCGCCCTCCACGCGCTTCTCGAGGCGGCGCGGGTTCAGGTTCAGCAGCTTGGCCAGCCGCCGGTAGACCTCCTCGCGCTCCCCGAGGTCCTCGGGCAGCTTGTCCGGCGTCACCTTGATCGAGAACGAGTGGCGGTTCTCGACCAGCGGCTGGCCGTGACGGTCGACGATCTCGCCGCGCGGCGCCTGCACCTTGATCTCACGGACGCGGTTGTTCTGCGCCTGGGCCTCGTACTTGTCGCCCGACAGCACCTGGAGGTACCAGAGCCGGAAGAAGATCACGCCGAACATCACGAGCGCCACGCCGCCGATCACGGCCACGCGGAAGGCGAGCTGCGGTGTCAGCGTGGGACGCCGCTCGTTGTCGAGGTACACCCCTTAGACCTCCAGGCCCCGGAGGCCGAGCGGTCCGGTCTCGCGCGGCGGGCGGCGCCGGCGGCGGACCTCGAGCGGGTCGACCCTGAGGGCGGGGCGCAGCAACCTGCGCGTGGCCGTGAACACCGGCAGGGCGAGCAGCGTGTTGAGCAGCACGGTCACGATCGCGTCGCGGATCACGAGGGGGCTCACGCTCGCACCGACGTCCAGCATGAAGGACACGGCGGCGAACCCGACCAGGAAGCCGCCGGTGGCCGCGGCGCCGACTCCGAGTGGCAGCAGCCCGTGGCTCGGGTCGCGGACCTCCCGGAAACGGCCCACGCCGTAGCCGACGGCGGTCAGGACGAGCGAGGAGACGCCCATCGTCGCCCCGCTCATCAGGTCCAGCAGGAAGCCGGCGGCGAAGCCGGTGGCGCAGCCGGACACCGAGCCGCCGTAGTAGGCCACCGCCGCCACCACGAGCACGACCAGGTCGATGTGGCCGCCGAGGATGCTCAGCTGGCTGAGCCCCGAGAGCTGGAGCACCACGGCGAGCAGGAGCAGCAACCCCACACGCAGGATCGCACCCGGCGACAGGATCACGGCACGATCACCCCGGCGGTCTGCGAGGTGCGCGGGCGGCGCGTGAGCACCTGGACGATGTCGATCGACTTGAGGTCCGCGTACGGCTCGAGGTGCACGCGCTGGTAGATCTCGACCTCGTCGAGGTCCACGTCGGACACGCGCCCGATCGGAATGCCGCGCGGGAACAGCGACTGGCCCTTGTCGATCGTGAAGCCGGAGGTGGCGACGGTGGTGTTCTCCGTCACGCGGCCGCCCTCGACGAACTCCATCAGCAGGTCGCGCGGGTTGCCGACCGCGGGGCGCACCACGCCGGTGGCGCCGGAGGGCATCACCTGGGCGGCGACGCCGATCGAGGCGTCGGTGATCAGGGTGACCTCGGCGGTGCCGCCGCTCACGCTCGTGACCTTGCCCGCGAGGCCGCCCACCTCGCTGGCGTCAGGGTCGCTGCCGGCGGCCAGCACCGGCTGGTCGACCTTCACGCCGTCGCTCGAGCCCTTGTCGATCTTGATGCTCGAGTACCAGACGGTGGGCGAGCGGGCGATCACGCGGGCAGTGACCGGCTCCGTGCCGCGCGGGAAGCCCTCGTCCTCCCCCAGCCCGACCAGGCCCTTCAGCTGCGTGGC
>DASUQG010000057.1:0-6102 GCA_036280695.1 Thermoleophilaceae bacterium | reverse complement strand
CGCCGTCGTCGAGCGTCCTCGTTCCGAACGAGCCGCCGATCACCACGGCGATGGCCACGAACGCGAGCCAGCCGAAGATCGCCCTCTTGCGGTGTTGCGCGCTCCAGCGTCCCGCGCGCGCTGCGAGATTCCGAGTCGAGTCCATGAAAACGAGAATCGCGCCACGAGGGCGCGATTCCCATTCGGTCTGCCTGTGTCTGGGGGTGCGGTTAACCGAACCGCACCCCCAGCCTTCCTAGGCGGCCGCGGGGGCCACCTCCGGCTCCACGGTGAGCTTCGGCAGCCAGCCGAGCTTGGTCGGCAGGTACCAGTTCCAGTCGCCCAGGAGCTTCATCGTCGCGGGCAGCAGGACGCCGCGGATGATCGTGGCGTCGATCAGGACGGCGGCCGCGAGGCCGATGCCCATCTGCTGCATCTGCAGCTCGGACGACATCGCGAACATCGAGAACACCGCGACCATGACGATCGCTGCGCTCGTGACCACGCCGGCCGTGCTCTTGATCCCGTGAGCCACGGCGTCGCCGGTGCTCATGCCGCGATCGAATGCCTCGCGGACGCGGGTGAGGATGAACACGTGGTAGTCCATCGACAGCCCGAACAGGATCACGAACAGGAACAGCGGCAGCCATGCGGCGATGGGGCCGGTGCCCAGGCCGAGCGACTCGCCGAGCCCGTGCTGGAACACCAGGGTCATGAGGCCGTAGGCGGAGCCCACGGACAGCATGTTCAGCGCGATCGCCTTGAGCGGAATGACGATCGAGCGGAAGGTGACCAGCAGCAGCAGGAACGCCGCCGAGAGCACGAACGCGAACACGTAGGGCAGGTGGCCGATCATGGCGTCGTTGAAGTCGCCGATGGCGGCGGCCTCACCCGTGGTGTACGCCTCGACTCCGTCGATCTTGCCGACGGTGCCCGGGACGATATCCCCGCGCAGCGCGTCGACGGCCTCGCTCGACAGGTCGTCGTTGCCGTCCCCGGTGGTCGGGAGCGTCACGGTGGCGACCGACTTGTCCGCGCTGAGCTCGAGGCTCGGCTTGCCCTCGAAGAGGGCCGGACGGGCGGCGGCCGCGGACTCGAGAGCCCTGATGCCCGACGCGACCTCGGGGGAGGTGGCGTCATCCGCCTTGATCACGACCATCTCCGCGCTGCCCTCGCTGGGGAAGGCCGCCTGGATGCGGTCGTAGGTCTGCATCACCGGGAGGTCACGCGACGTGTCGTCGGTGCCACCCAGCGAGGTCTCCATGCCGAGCGTCGGGACCGACAGCGCGACGAGCACGCTGGCTGCCACCACGGCCGAGACAAGCGGACGGCGGAGGACCCGGTCGAGGATGCGGGACCAGATGCCCACACCGCCGCGGTTCTTGAGCCGGCCAAGGAACGGCACGCGACCCTTCTCGATCCGGTCGCCGAGCTTCGAGAGCGTGGCGGGGAGGACCGTGAGCGAGCCGAGCACTGCGACTGCGACCACCATGATCGTGCCGGTGGCGAACGAGGCGAAATTCGAGATTCCGCCGAGGTACATGCCCGCCATGGCGACCATGACCGTGAAGCCGGAGATCACGACCGCGCGACCTGACGTCGCGGCCGCGGCCTCGATGGCTGCATTCGTCTCACGCCCAGCCTCACGCTCTTCACGTGCGCGCTTGACGTAGAACAGGCTGTAGTCCACGCCGACGGCCATGCCGATGAGCAGGACCACGTGCATCACCGATGCATCCACCGGGGCGAGCTGGCTCACGGGGCCGAGCAGGCCCAGCGTGGCGACCACGGCGGTGAGCCCGAGCAGGACCGGGATCCCGGCCGCGACGAGCGCGCCGAACGTGAACAGCAGGATGATGAGCGTCAGTCCAAGCGTCATGAACATGGACGAGCCCATCTCCTCGTTCGACTTGTCGAGCGTGGCCTTGTTGATGCTGGCGTCACCCGACTCCTCGATGCGGAGCTCCGGGTTGGCCTTCGCCGCGGCGTCAACGGCGGCGAGCGAGCGGACGACGGACTTCTCGGTCACGTCCGACTTGCCCGGGAGCTCGAACGTGACGAGCACCGAATGGCGGTCCTTCGACACCGCCTCGGTGGCCACGTTCTCAACACCCTTCGTGTGCTGGAGGCGTGCGCTCACATCAGCGACGGCGGCCTTGAACTGCGAATCACTCGCCTCGAGCGACTTGCTCTGGACAAGCACCTGCTCTCCGGCCTTGTCCGGGTACGCGTCCTTCAGGACCTCGCCGGCCTTGCCGGACTCACCGGGCATCCCCTCGCCGTTCTCGATGTTCTTCTGCGGCACGAGGTTGAAGCCGATGGCCACGGACACGAACACAAAAGCGAGCCACCCGAGAATGGCCTTGCGCCGGTGCTGGACGCTCCAGCGTCCGATGCGCGCGGCGAGGTTGTGGTTGGACTGGGACCTGGTGGTGTTGCGCTGAGTTCTCATGGGTGCCAGCTTCCGCTTTTGGGAAGCCCCTTCCCATGCGGTTGGCTGGCGTCTGAGAGTGCGGTTTGCCCCCGCCGGGGTGCGGGTTACCGCACCTACTCAAAGCGCATCCGGCTGGGCGCCTCGCGCATGCGCAGTACGCGCGCGGGCACTCCCACCACCACGGCATTGGCCGGTACGTCGCGCGTGACGACCGCATTCGTGCCGATCACGGCGTTGTCGCCGACCGTCACGCCGCGCAGGATGCACGCTCCGTAGCCGATCCAGACGTTGTTTCCCACGCGCACGTCGCGCTTGTAGATGCCCTGGAGGCGGATCGGCCGGTCGACCTCGACCATGCCGTGGTCGAAGTCGATCATCATCACGCGATCGGCGATCACGCATTCGCGCCCGATCGAGACATGCTGAAACGAGGAGATCGTGCACTCCTGGCCGAGCACGGACTTGGCGCCTATCGAGACCGTGCCCTCGTGGCTGCGGATCTTGCAGCCGTGCCCGACCCACGACCAGCGACCGAGCTCGAGCGTCGCGCCCTTCCTGACCTCGAGGCTGCAGCCGGGGCCCACGAACGCGAGGCCGTCCAGCAACAGGCGCCCACGGAGGCGCAGCTTCCAGAGCCCCAGCCGCGCCACAAGCCGCCCGTACTTGAGGTTCAGCATCCCGTACCGGCGCAGGAAGCGCAGCAGGGTCAGGAGCCCGCCGTGGCGCGGCGGTGGGGGACCGCGCAGCTCCTCCGGGAAATCGGTCGGCGGCGCCGCGACCGGCTCTGTGGCGCTCTCCATAGCCGCGAAATCATATGTGCGGCTACCCGTATGGGCGGACTGCAGGATCGCGTTCACAATTGAGCGTGCAATGACCAGAACCGTCCTCATCGTCGACGATCACCCGAGCTTCCGGGCGAGCGCGCGCATGCTGCTCGAGTCCGAGGGCTTCGACGTGATCGGTGAGGCGGAGGACGGCCATTCCGCGCTGCGCGCGGTGGAGGAGCTGCATCCCGACGTTGTCCTGCTCGACGTCCAGCTTCCGGACATCGACGGAATCGAGGTCGCGGCCCGGCTCACGGCCAACGGATCGGGTCCGGCCATAGTCCTCACTTCGAGCCGAGACCTTGCGGACCTCGGCCCGGTGCGCGACCGTTGCGATGTGCGCGGTTTTATTCCCAAGGCAGAGCTCTCCGGCGCCGCGCTGGAGGCGCTCCTCTGACATCCCTCCGCAAGGCACTCTGGGGGCTCGCTGGCGCGGGCGTCGTGTTCGGCCTGATCGACGTCGCGCTGATCCTGACGAGCAACCACGTGGAGGTGCGCGGAGCGTGGGCCGCCGCGGCGCTGTTCGTCGGCTGGGGCTTCATCGGAGCGGGCCTGTTCGCCTGGTCGCGCCGTCCCGACAGCAGCATCGGTCCGCTGATGGTGGCCACTGGGTTCGCGTGGTTCGTGAACCTCGTGACCGCCTCGAACGTGCCGGCCCTCTTCATCGGCGCGGCAATCCTGAGCTCCGTCTACTTCGTCACGGCCATCCACATGCTGCTCGCCGCGCCGCACGGCCAGAGGCTCGCGCCCGGCGACCGGCGCATCGTCGTCGCGGGATACCTGCTGGTCACGCTCGGGTCGATCCCGTTTGCCCTCTTCACCGATCCGGCGAAGGACTGCGAGGACTGCCCGTCCAACCCGCTGATGATCACCGACAGCGGGACCTTCTTCGACATCTGGAACACGGTGATCAGCCTCATCGGCCTGGTGCTGATCGTCCTCGTACTGCGCAGCCTCGTCCTGCGCTGGCGTCGGGCCTCGCGCCCCGAGCGGCGCCTCTACGCCCCGGTGTACGCCGCGGGCGTCGCGCTCATGATCGCCGTGATCGCCCAGCTCGGGCTCCAGACGAGCGGCTCGGAGGGCGCCGCCCTAGACATCGTCTTCATCGTCTCGGTGGTCCCGCTCGCGCTGGTCCCGTACCTGTTCGTGGCGGCGTTCGTGCGCACCCGGATGGCGCAGGGCGGCGCGGTGAGCGAGCTGATGACGCACCTGGCCGAGGCCCCGCAACCGGGCGGCCTGCGCGATGCCCTCGCCAACGCGCTGGACGACCGGACGCTCGAGCTCGTCTACTGGCTGCCCGAGGGGCAGCGCTACGTCGACTTCCGCGGGCGGCCGTACGAGCTTCCCGAGGACGACCCGAGCCGGGCAATCCATGCGGTGGCGCGCGACGGCCAGTGCGTGGCGGCGATCATCTACGACGCGACGCTCATCGAGGCGGACGCGCACGTGCGCGCCGTGGGCGCCGCGGCCTCCCTGGCGCTCCAGAACGAGCGCCTGGAGGCGGAGCTGCGCGCGAAGGTGGACGAGCTGCGGCGCTCGCGCGAGCGGATGCTGAAGATCGGCCTCGAGGAGCGCCGGCGGCTCGAGCGCGACCTTCATGACGGCGCTCAGCAGCGGCTCGTCGCGATGGCGCTGAACATCCGGCTCGCGCGCGCGAAGCTGAACGAAGACCCGGTCGCGGCGGACAGGCTGCTCGCGGGCGCCGGCGAGGAGCTCGACTCGGCGCTCGAGGAGCTGCGCGAGCTCGCGCGCGGAATCCACCCCGCCGTGCTCAGCGACCGCGGACTGGCCACCGCCCTCGAGACGCTCGCGAACCGCGCGCCCGTGCCGGTGGAGCTCGCGGAGCTCCCCAACGGGCGGCTGCCGGAGGCGGTCGAGCTCGCCGCGTACTTCGTGGTGGCGGAGGCGCTGACGAACGTCGCCAAGTACGCGAACGCCACCCACGCCAAGGTCGAGGTCGCTCGCGAGAACGGACGGTTGGTCGTGGAGGTCGAGGACGACGGGATCGGCGGCGCGAACCCCGAGAACGGCACCGGCCTGCGCGGCCTCGCGGACAGGATCGCGGTGCTCGAGGGGCGCCTCGAGATCGACTCGGAGCGCGGCGCCGGGACGACGGTGAGGGCACAGATCCCATGCGCGTAGTCGTGGCCGACGATTCGGTGCTGCTGCGCGAGGGAGTGGTGCGGCTGCTCGAGGAAAAGGGCTTCGATGTGGTGGCCCAGGCCGGCGACGCCGAGGACCTGATCCGTAAGGTGAACGCGCACAAGCCCGACGTTGCAGTGGTGGACATCCGCATGCCCCCAACCAACACAGACGACGGCCTGCGGGCCGCGCTCGAGATCCGGGCGGCGCTCCCCGACGTCGGCGTGCTCGTGCTCTCCCAGTACGTGGAGGAGGGCTACGCGCTCGAGCTGGTCGGCGATTCCGCCGGTGGCGTCGGCTACCTGCTGAAGGACCGCGTCGCCGACGTGGACCGCTTCGTGGACTCCGTCCGGCGGGTGGCCGAGGGCGGCTCCGCGCTGGACCCGGAGGTCGTGGCGCAGCTCGTCGGGCGCGCGCGCCGCGACGACCCGCTCGCGGAGCTCACTCCGCGCGAGCGCGAGGTGCTCGAGCTGATGGCCGAGGGCCGCTCGAACAATGCGATCGCCGCCCAGATGATCGTGACCGAGCGCGCCGTGGAGAAGCACGTGACCAGCATCTTCGGGAAGCTCGGCCTGCCTCCCGCCCCCGAGGACCACCGGCGCGTGCTCGCGGTGCTGGCCTTCCTGCGGGCATGAGCGGCGGTCCGGTCTCCCACCACGGCGTGGTCCGCCGCAGGCGGCGCGTGCGCATCGGCGGCCGCGACATGGCGATCGACCTAGGCAC
>DASUQG010000056.1:0-2398 GCA_036280695.1 Thermoleophilaceae bacterium | reverse complement strand
GTTGCGTGGGAAGCCGCGGTACTCGCCCGCGTTGAGCGATTCGTGCATGCCGAAGAAGCCGTGGTAGCTGTCGCCGTGGAGGTTGCGCAGGCCGCTCTCGGCGAGCGCCGCCATCACCGGCAGCTCGTGCGGCAGGCCGCGATCGGCGGCGGCGCGCGCCATCCAGCGCGCGAGCCGCTCCTTCGACGCGTCATCGCCGGGATAGAGCGCCGGGCAGGGCTCCGTGAAGTCGGGCGCGGGCGCGCCGCCCTGGGCGTGAGCCGGCCCCGGCAGTCCGAGGACGGCGGCGCAAACGAGCGCGCCGAGAACCCTGCTCATAGTTGCCATGAGCGGCAGAGTCTTAGCCGACGACCAGCTGGAACGCCCGCTCCTGGGCCGTGAAGCGGGCTGAGCCGGCGGGCACGACCTCGCCGTCCACGTTGAAGGGAGTGCCGTCGGGCACGCGCACCTCGGCCGTCGTGCAGCGCGCCTGGAACGCGCGCGGATGGTCGGCCACGCCGCCGCTCCGCAGGCGATACGCCAGCCCGATCAGGCCGAGTCGCGGGCCCGCCTCGATCCCCACCACGTCGAGCCTGCCGTCGCTCGGGTCGGTTCCTTCCAGGACCGTCCCCGCGCCGAACGCCCCCGACGCCGCCACCGTGACCTGCCAGGCCTCCCCGGCGAGCAGCTCGCGCCCGTCGCAGTCCACGAGGCAGGTGAGCGGCTTCGCGCTGAACCCGGCGGCCACGGCGCCAGCGGCATACGCCAGCGGCCCGAGCATGCGCTTCCAAGAGCTGGCCCGCTGCGCGGCGGGGGCCGGCAGCCCCGCGCTCGCCACGTTCACGAATGGCCGCTCGCGGTTGAGCCAGCCGAGCTCGAGCTCGCGCAGCTTGGTCCCGCGCGCGGCGAGCTCGCAGGCCGGCGACAGCTCCTCGGGCAGGTCCATGCGACTCGCGAAGTCGTTCGCCGTGCCGGCGGGGACCACGGCCACCGGGATGCCGGCCGCTCCGGCCGCCGCCGCCACCGGCGCGATGCTGCCGTCGCCACCGGCCACGACCAGGCGGTCGACACCCGACATGACCGCCTCCTCGATCTCCTCGATGTCGAAACGCCTCACGGCGACGCCGAAGGAGCGCAGGCAGTCGGCGCAGCGCTCGGGATCGCTCGATCCCGAACGCTCATTTGCCACCAGCGCCACCGCCTCGGCTGCGCGGGCAGGCTGCTCCTGCGTCTTCCCTGACGCCCCCGCTCGTGCCATGCTCCTCGCCCCAATGGGTGCCCAAGCTCGCGTGTTCGTAACCCGCCGGCTTCCCGGCGATGCGCTGGAGCGCCTGTTGGCCGAGCACGACGTGGAGGTCTGGCCCGAGCGCGCGCCGCCTCCGCGTGCCGAGCTGCTGGCCCGCGCGCCACAGCTCGAGGGCCTCCTCTCGCTGCTCACCGACCCCGTGGACGCCGGACTGATGGATGCCGCACCGAACCTGCGCGCGATCTCCAACTACGCGGTCGGCGTGGACAACGTGGACGTGGATGCGGCGACCGCGCGGGGCATCCCGGTTGGCAACACACCTGGTGTGCTCACGGAATCGACGGCGGACATCGCGCTCGCGCTGATGCTCGGCATCGCCCGCCGGCTCGCGGAGGGCGAGGCGTTCGTACGCGCGGGCCAGTGGTCCACGTGGGAACCGGGCCTGATGCTCGGCCGCGACCTGCACGGGGCGACTGTGGGCATCGTGGGCTACGGCCGCATCGGTCAGGCGGTCGGGCGGCGGCTCGAGGGATTCGGCTGCGAGTTGCTGACCACGAGCCGCAGCGGCGGGGTGTCGCTCGACGAGCTGCTCGAGCGCTCCGACTTCGTGACCCTGCACTGCCCGCTCACGCCCGCGACGCGCGGCCTCATCGGCGACGATGCGCTGGCGCGGATGAAGCCGACCGCCTACCTCGTGAACACCGCGCGCGGGCCCGTGGTGGACGCCGATGCGCTCGCCCGCGCCCTCCACGCCGGCGAGATCGCGGGCGCGGCCCTCGACGTGACCGATCCGGAGCCGCTCCCTGGAGACCACCCGCTGCTGGACGCGCCCAACCTGCTGGTGGTGCCGCACGTGGGCTCGGCCACGCACGCCACGCGCGGGCGCATGGCGGACATCGCGGTCGACAACCTGCTCGCCGGCCTCGCCGGGAAGCCGATGCCGCATTCGGTCAACGAGGACCTGCTCACTCCCCAAGCACCTTGATGATCATCCGCTTCGGCCGGCCGCCGTCGAACTCGCAGTAGAAGACCTGCTGCCACGGGCCGAGGTCGAGGCGCCCGTCGGTCACCGGCACGATCACCTGGTGGTGCACGAGCAGGTTCTTGAGGTGCGCGTCGCCGTTGTCCTCGCCGCCGCGGTGATGGCGGTAGTCGCCCGGGTCCGGCAGCAGC
>DASUQG010000055.1:0-8238 GCA_036280695.1 Thermoleophilaceae bacterium | reverse complement strand
CGGCGGCGTGCACATCAACTCCGGCATCCCGAACCGCGCCTTCTACCTGGCCGCCACCGAGATCGGCGGCTTCGCGTGGGAGGTCAGCGGCCGCATCTGGTACGAGGCGCTGCGCGACCCGGCGCTGCGCCCCGACTCGGGGTTCGGGGCATTCGCACGCCTGACCGTGGTGGCGGCCGAGCGCTTCCAGGGCCAGGGCAGCCCGGCGGCGACCGCCGTGAAGGACGCCTGGGAGACTGTGGGCGTCCCGACCGAGCAGCCCGCGCTGCAATCCCTCACTGCGCATTGAGCTGACAAGAAGCGGCGGCTATGCCGGCCTGAGCTCCAAGCTCGGGGAGCTCGACACGTCCGAGCTCCCCGACGAGGACGCGCGCGAGCTGGAGGCTTTGGTGGAGAAGGCGAACCTGCCGGAGCTGCTCGCCGACTCCCCCATCAGGGGCCAGGGGGCCGACCGCTTCCAGTACCACCTGGCGATCGAGGACGAGGGCGGTCGCCGGGAGCTGACCGTGAGCGAGGATCAGATGCCGGAGGCGCTGCGATCGCTCGTCGACCGGGTGAAGGCTGCGGGCCGCGGCGCCTAGACTGGGGCGCCCATGAAGGCTGCCGAAATCCGGGAGCGGTTCCTGTCGTTCTTCGAGCGGAACGGCCATCTCCGCGTGCCGTCCGCGTCGCTCGTCCCGAGCTCGTATGACCCGAGCGTCCTGCTCACCACGGCGGGCATGCAGCCGTTCAAGCCGTACTTCCGCGGGGAGGAGGAGCCGCCCTCGCGCAGGCTGACCTCGTGCCAGAAGTCCTTCCGCACGACGGACATCGAGAACGTCGGCATGACGCTCCGGCACCTGACGTTCTTCGAGATGCTCGGCAACTTCTCCGTCGGCGACTACTTCAAGAAGGAGGCGATCGCGTACGCGCTCGATCTCTCCACCTCGACGGAGTACGGGTTCGGCTTCGACGTCGAGGACGTCTGGATCACCGTCTTCGGCGGCGACGAGGAGCTCGGGCTGGGCCCGGACGAGGAGGCGATCGAGCATTGGCGCGCCGCCGGCTTCCCGGACGAGCGGATCGTCCTGCTCGGGCGCGACGACAACTTCTGGCAGTCGGGTCCGACCGGCCCCTGCGGGCCGTGCTCGGAGCTCTACCTAGACCGCGGCCCGGAGTTCGGCCCGGACACGGATCGCCCCGGCGACGACACCGAGCGCTTCCTGGAGTTCTGGAACCTCGTGTTCATGCAGTACGAGCTCCAGGCGGACGGGTCGCTGCCCGAGCTGCCGACGAAGAACATCGACACCGGCATGGGACTGGAGCGGATGGCGAGCCTCCTCCAGCGCGTGCCCTCGGTGTACGAGACGGACCTGTTCCGCCCGCTGATCGAGCTGGGCGAGGAACTGTCCGGCAAGCGCTACGGCGACGACTTCGCGACCACCCGGGCGCTGCGGATCATCGCCGACCACGGGCGCGGCGCCACGGTCCTGCTCGCGGATGGCGTCGTGCCGTCGAACGAGGACCGCGGCTACATCCTGCGCCGCATCATGCGCCGCGCTATCCAGCAGGGGCACGTGCTCGGCATCGATCAGCCCTTCCTCGTGCACGTGTGCGAGCGCGTGCGCGAGACGATGAAGGACGCCTATCCGGACCTCGAGCGCGAGTGGGCAACGATCGAGCGCTGGGCGCGCGCAGAGGAGGAGGGCTTCAGCCGGACGCTCGACCAGGGCCAGCGACTGCTGGCGGAGCTGATCGAGCGCGCCAACGCCGACAACACCTCCTGGGTTTCCGCCGAGGACGCCTTCAAGCTTCACGACACGTACGGCTTTCCCTACGAGATGACGAAGGAGTTGCTGGCGGAAGAGGGCCTTTCGGTCGACGACCAGGGCTTCGAGGAGCTGATGGAGCGCGCACGCGAGGTGTCGCGTGCCGGGAGCTCTCGCACGCGCGCCCGCGCGGAGGCGGGCGGCGACGTGCACGTGGAGCACGAGGACGTGCTGCGCTTCGCGCGCGACGCGGGCTTCCAGACGCGCTTCGTGGGCTACGAGACCACCGAGGCGGACACGGTCCTGCGCGTGGCCGAGCGCGCGAACGGCTGGGTGCTGGCCAAGCTCGAGGAGAGCCCGTTCTACCCGGAGGGCGGCGGCCAGATCTCGGACAGCGGCCTCGTGGAGACACCCTCGGGTCGCGCCCGCGTCGTGGACGTGTACCGCGTGGGTGACGACCAGGCGCTGGCACTCGAGCCCGTGGAGGGCGAGATCGGCGCGGGGGAGACCGCCCGCGCGCTCGTGGAGCGCGACCGCCGGCTCGCGACCATGCGCAACCACACCGCCACCCACCTGCTGCACGCGGCGCTGCGCGAGCGGCTCGGGGACCACGTGCGCCAGGCGGGCTCCTACGTGGGCCCGGACAAGCTGCGTTTCGACTTCACGCACGGCGAGCGGCTGTCGCCCGAGGACCTTGCCGAGGTCGAGCGGCTGGTGGGCGGCTGGCTCGCGTCCAACCACGCGGTGCGCGCCATCGAGACCACGCGCGACGAGGCCGAGCGCCTCGGCGCGATGGCGCTGTTCGGGGAGAAGTACGGCGACCGGGTGCGGATGGTCGAGATCGAGGGCGTGTCGCGCGAGTTGTGCGGCGGCACGCACGTGTCCGCGACCTCGGAGATCGGGCTCTTCCACGTGACCAGCGAGACGTCGAGCGCCTCGAACGTGCGCCGCATCGAGGCCGTGACCGGCCCGGAGGCCGCGCGGCTCTTCCAGGAGCGCACGCAGCGCCTGAACGAGATCGCTGCGCGGCTGAAGGTGCCCGAGCCCGAGGTGGTCAACGCGGTGGAGCGGCTCACCGAGCGAGTGAAGGAGCTCGAGCGCAAGCCGAAGGCCGGCGGCCCCGACCTCGGCGCTCTGGCCGACCTCGCGAGCGACCAGGGTGGGGTCCTCGTGCTCTCGGAGGCGCTGTCAGGAATCGACGCGAACACCCTCCGTGACATCGCGGACAACGTCCGGCAAAAGCTCGGCAACGCGGTGGTGGTCCTGGGCTCCGAGGCGGACGGTCGTGTGCATCTCGTAGCCAACGTGTCACCGGCGGTCGTCGAGCGCGGGGTCAAGGCGGGCGAGATCATGCGGGCGGCTGCACCGGTGGTAGGCGGCGGCGGTGGCGGCCGCGACACGCTCGCGCAGGCCGGCGGCCGCGACCCCGAGAAGCTGCCGGAGGCGCTCGCAACGGCCAGGGCCGAGATCGAGAGGGCGCTCGGCTGATGGCACGCATCCTGGCACTCGACCACGGCTCCGCCCGCTGCGGCTGCGCGATCTCGGATCCGAGCGGGACGCTCGCCACACCGCTCGACGTGGTGGAGCGCCCGGACACCAAGCGCGGCCTTGCGACGCTCGCCGGGCTGGTGGAGGAGCAGGGCGCCGAGCGGGTGGTGGTGGGCCTGCCGCTCACGCTCAGCGGCGAGGAGGGGCAGCAGGCGGCCGAAGCGCGCACGTTTGCCGAGCGCCTCGAGCGGAGAGTCTCGGTACCGGTGGAGCTTCACGACGAGCGCCTGACCACGCGACTCGCGGAGCGCACCGGGGGAGAGGGCGACGCGGACTCCCGCGCCGCCGCCCATCTGCTGGAGAGCTACCTCGCCCGCAGCCGAGCGGGCGCCCCCGAGTGAGTCCCGCGCCGCCGCCCGTCCCGGGCGGCCGTACACCCGAGGAGCGGGAGGCCGCGCGCTTGGAGCGCGAGGCCCGCCGCGCCGCACGCGAGGGGAGGCCGCCGCCGCAGCAGCCGCGCGCGCAGCCCGCGCCCCCCGACGTGCTCCGGGCCGAGGCGCTCGCGCCCGAGCCCGCCGCACGGCGTGCTGCGCCGGCGCCGGCCAGCGCGGCCACCGGCACCGCCGTTCCGCCGAGTCGGCCGGAGGAGACCGCCGAGCACCCTGCGGCCACCGACGGGTACCCCGCAGCGACCGACGGCCACGGCCGTGACTGGCTTGGGGAGGCAAGGCGCCTCACCCACGGCGGCGATGGCGGAGGGCGCGAGCCGGGTGGCCGCCGCACCGCTCGCGGCCGGCGCGGCCCCGGCCGGCTTATAGCGCTCGGGGCGCTCGTTCTGATCCTGGCCGCCATCGGATGGTTCCTGGTCATGTTGCTCCAGCCGTTCAAGGACGACGACGGCAAGCCGGTGCGGGTGACCATCCCGCAGGGCTCGAGCCTCTCGGACATCGCCGACCGCCTCGAGAAGAGCGGGGTGATCGACGACGCCGGCTTCTTCCAGCTGCGCGCGCGCATCAACGGCGACAGCGGCAACCTGCGCCCAGGCTCCTACGAACTGCGGGAGGACATGACCTACGCCGCGGCGCTGGACGTGCTCAAGGCGGGAGTGCCGCCGAACGTGGTCCAGGTGGCCATCCCGGAGGGCCTGTCGCGCAAGGAGATCCGCCCCCTCACCGCAGGCCTGCGCGGCAACTACACGCGCGCCACGCGCCGCTCGCCGTCGCTCGACCCGAGCGACTACGGGGCCAAGCGCGCCAGCAGCCTCGAGGGCTTCCTGTTCCCCGCCACCTACGAGCTCAAGAAGGGCCAGCGCGTGACCCGCCTGCGCGAGCAGCAGCTCGCTCAGTTCAAGCGCAACTTCGAGAAGGTGGACCTCGGCTTCGCCAAGCGCAAGAACCTGAACGCCTACGACGTCCTGATCATCGCCTCGCTGGTCGAGCGCGAGGCGATGGTGGCGAAGGAGCGGCCGATCATCGCGTCGGTGATCTACAACCGCCTGCGCGACGACATCAGGCTCGACATCGACGCCACCACGCGCTTCGCGGTCGGGAACTGGAAGCGCCCGCTGAGGGTGTCGGAGCTCCAGAACCCGAGCCCGTACAACACGCGGGTGCATCCGGGGCTTCCGCCCGGACCGATCGGCAACCCGGGGCTCGCCTCGATCAAGGCGGCGGCCCACCCGGCCAGGACGGGCTTCCTCTTCTATGTCGTGAAGCCGGGCACCTGCGGCAAGCACAACTTCGCCAAGACCGACGCGGAGTTCCAGGGCTACGTGAACGAGTACAACCGCGCCCGGGAAAAGAACGGCGGCAAGTCGCCGACTACCTGTTGAGCGCGCTCGCCGGCGTCCTCGGCTTTCCGGTCGGACACAGCCGCTCGCCGGAGATGATGAACGCGGCGTTCGGCCAGCTCGGACTCGACTGGCGCTACCTGAAGCTGCCGGTGTCGCCCGAGCGCTTCGATCAGACCGTGACGGCCCTGTCGGGATCCGGCTACCGGGGCGCCAACGTCACGATCCCACACAAGCTGGCCGCCCACGACCTCGCCGACGAGCTGAGCGAGGCGGCGCGCGCGATCGGCGCGGTCAACACGCTCACCTTCACCGACAACGGTCGCATCCTCGGAGACAACACCGACGCCGGCGGCCTCATCGACGCACTCGGCGAGCCGCTGCCCGGCACCGCGCTCGTGCTGGGGGCGGGTGGCGCGGCCCGCGCGGCGGCCTGGGCGCTCGCGAAGGCCGGGGTCGACGTGACCGTCTGGAGCCGCACGCCGGAGCGCGCCGCGGAGCTGGCGGCCGACCTCGAGGTCGGCCACGCGGAGCGCCCCGGCCCGTCCGAGCTGCTCGTGAACGCCACCTCCGTCGGGCTGCGCGCGGGGGACTCCCTCGACGCGCTGCCGCTCGTCGACGCCCGCGTGGTCGCCGACCTCGTCTACGGCGCCGCTCCCACGCCCGTGGTCCGCTGGGCGGAGGAGCGTGGCGCGCGCGTGATCGACGGGCTGGAGGTGCTCGTGCGGCAGGGTGCGCGCAGCCTCGCCCTCTGGACCGGGATGGAGCCGCCCGTGGAGACGATGCGCCAGGCGGCCTTCCGGTCCCGCGTCTAGTACATACGCCCAGGTCTAAACCAGAGCCGGACGCCTGCCGATATGCGAGGCAATGGCGCTCTCCCGCCCCCTCCTCCTCGCCCTCCTCGGAGTCGCGCTCCTTGGAGCGACAGTCTTCGCGGTCCAGAACGCCCGCAACAGCGGAGCCGACGATGCTGCGCCCGTGGCGCAGAAGGCGGCCGACTCGGGTTCGGCGCCCGCCCCGTCGACGCCCGAGCAGTCCTCCTCGGCCGGTCCGCAGGAGCTTCTGAGGGCCGGCCTCACGCCCGACGCGCTCGAGAGCGCCAGCTTCGACGGCAGCCTCTCCTTCAGCTCTCGCGGCGACCGCAACGTGATCAGGACCTCCGGCGCATTCGAGCTCGGTGGCGCCAAGGAGATGCCCAAGCTCGACGTGCAGGTGAGCCTGGACGTGCCCGGCTTCGACGGGCGTGGCGGATTCGTGACCACGGGCGATCGCGCCTGGCTCACCCGAGGCGGCACCGGCTACGCGGTGCCCCAGGACTCATGGAGCCAGATCGTCAAGGCGCGCGAGAGCGGCGCCGCTCCGGCAGCCCAGGCCTCGAAGCTTGATCTCGACCCCAGCAGCTGGCTCCGCAACGTCAAGTCCGAGGGCACTGAGCAGATGGACGGCGTGCAGGTCACGCACGTCTCCGGCGACGTCAACTCGGTGAAGGCGATCACGGATGTCTTCAAGGCGACGGGCCGCATCGGGCAGGTGCCGGCGAACGCCGACGAGCGCCTGGCCAAGGTCGTCAGCGACGGCCATCTCGACGCCTGGGTCGGCGACGACAAGATTGTGCGCCGCGTTTCGCTCGAGTTCTCCGGGAAGGGCGACGGCGGCCGTCGCGTCAACGCCGCGTTCGACCTTCAGCTCACCGGCGTGAACAAGCCTCAGAGCATCACGCGTCCGGCGAAGGTCAAGAGCGGGTTGCCGAGCGGCCAGTTCGGCCAGCTCGCGACCGGCTTCGTCGGCGGCCTCGGCAGCCAGGTCGGGGTCACGCGCGAGGAGCTGAGGCTCGGCGTGCCCAACACGAATTCGCACGTGAAGGCCGAGCGCGCAGTCGCCGATAAGCGTAAGGTCGTGATCTTCTTCAAGAACCACAGAGGGCTCGACGACAGGGCCGTCGAAGAGTCGGTCAGGTCGCTCGACCGGCGCACGAAGAACGTGGTCGTCCTCAGCGACGACGTGCGGAACGTGGACCGCTACGGGTCCATGGTCGAGGATCTCGGCGTCAACCAGGCACCGGCGATCGTGGTGATCGGGCGCAGCGGCAAGGCGAGCCTGATCGAGGGCTTCATCGACGCCGATTCGCTTGTCCAGGTAGTCGCCGACGCGCGATGAGCAAGAAGGAGGGTGCGGCGCCCTTGCGCGCCGTGCCTGAGGGCGAAGCCGAGGCCCCGCCCGTCTCCAGCAACGGGCTGACTCCTCCAAAGAAGAAGACCGGCGGCTCCCGCTTCATCTCGGACGTGATCGTCGAGATGGGCGCCCTCTCACGCGAGCGCGTGGACGCCGCAGTCGAGGAGGGCAAGGCATCCGGCCGCTCGCCAGAGCAGGTCCTGCTCGAGTCCAGCGCGATCACGGGCGACCAGCTCGCCCGCGCCGTGGCCCAGCGCTTCGGGCTCGACCACGTCGACCTGGCGGTCTACAAGACCGACGTCAGCGCCCTCAACTCGATCACGCCGCAGGCGGCGCGTCGGCTCGGCGCGGTGCCGATCGGCTTCGACGACAACGGCCAGCTGATGGTGGCCATGGCTGACCCGTCGAACGTGCTCGCGCTCGACGACCTGAAGCTCATGACCGGCAACGAGGTGCGCCCGGTCGTGGCCTCGCCGGACGACATCTCCGGCCTGATCGGCCGCATGAGCCGCTTCGACGACGCGGTCGCCGCTGCGATCGACCTCGGCGAGGAGGAGCTGGCCGAAGTCTCGGAGATCCGCGAGTCCGCGGACGACGCTCCCGTCATCAAGCTCGTCAACTCGATCATCGGCCAGGCGGTCGAGGAGGGCGCGTCCGACATCCACTTCGAGCCCGAGGGCCGCGAGATGCGCGTGCGCTTCCGCGTGGACGGCGTGCTCCGCGAGACGACCCAGATCCCGCGCCGCATGATCGCCGGCGTGATCTCGCGCGTGAAGATCATGGCCGACCTCGACATCGCCGAGAAGCGCGTGCCGCAGGACGGCCGCGTGTCGCTCGTCGTCGAGAAGCACGCCATCGACACCCGCGTCGTGACGATGCCGCGCGTGGACGGCGAGGGCCTCGTCATGCGAATCCTGGACAAGTCGCAGGCGCTGATCGGCCTCGACTCGCTGGGGATGTCGGAGCAGAGCGCCCAGATCTTCGAGGAGGCCTTCCGCCGCTCCTACGGCGCCGTGCTCGTCACGGGCCCGACGGGATCCG